>NBMH01000075.1 GCA_002084875.1 Anaerolineaceae bacterium 4572_78
TGTTCAATGCTAAAGAAAATATTGGATTTCGTACCTCAATCTCATCCATGGGGTATTGTTTTTAACAGAATATGTAGGGATTTATGGCATAAATCCTACACGATAATAAGACATGTGTCCATATTCCTACATGTTCTACCTGAAAAATAGCATTGAACAGTCCTGAATAGTAGGGGCGTACGGCCGTACGCCCCTACAACTAGCATTGAACAGCCCTGACTTTACTGGAGTGTCAAAACTTACTTTGACAGTTAAGGCATGCCTTGACCCTCCAAATTTAGAAATATATTATTTTACTACTTACTCTTAAATTTGCCCATTCTTAAAAAAATAGTACAATAAATCTAAGTTTAGCATTAAGGAGGCAAGATGAAACGTTCGTTTGATTTTCGCAAGATATTAATTCCGTTTTTGGTGTTAATACTTGCTATTATAGCATGTGGTGGTGGGGACTCTTCAAGTTCTTCATCATCAGATAGCGACCTGCCAAGTAACCCTGTCGCTGGCAGTCAGCTAAATAAGTATTTTCCGAAAAGCGATGGGGGTTATGATGTCATCCACATTCAAGAAAAGAGTGGCTTTTCAGAAGCAAAGTTGAAAAAAGGCGGCAGCGAAGTAGCTACTCTAGCTATCACTGATTTGGCGAGCAATCCAAGTGCAAGGGATAAATACAAAAGTAGTAGCAAAAAAATTGCTGGTTATCCCGCAACTAACAGTGGTAGTAAAGGCACCGCTATTTTAGTAGGCAATCGTTATCAAGTGCAGGTTCGCTCAAAAGATAGTTCTTTTGGCGAAAGTGACCGCGAAACGTGGTTGAAAAAATTTAATTTGAGTGGATTATCAAAGTTAAAGTAGGGAGTAATGTATGAAATCAATTCAATTACGTAAATTTTTAATACCGTTTTTTATAACTATTTTAATCATATTGGCTTGTGGTGAATCACCACCGACTGACCCTACAGAACGGGCTCAATGGGAAGCTGATAAGGCAACAGCTAAAGCAGATTCTGCCACTCAAGAAGCGATTGCTCAAGCTACCCAAAAGGTTGTTGAGGCGACCCAAGCAGTTGTTGACGCTACTCAAGAAGAACTCAATAAGCCTAAAACATTAACGGCTCAGGCTCAACCCACCGCAATACCTACCATTTCACTACCTAGTCAACCTGTCGTTGGTAAGGAACTCAATAAGTTCTTCCCAAAAAGTCATGGTGACTTTGAGGTAGTTTTTGTTCAGGAAAAGAAAGGCTTTTCAGAAGCAAAATTGAAATCGAAAAGCAATGAAGTAGCCACCTTAGCTATTACCGATTTAGCAAGCAATCCAAAAGCTGTTGCGAAATTTCAAAAGAGCAATACCAGCCTGTTTGGATATCCGTCTGCCTCAAGTGGTAGCAAAGGAACAACTCTTTTAGTAGGTAGTCGTTTTCAAGTGCAGGTTCGTTCTACAAGCAACGATTTTGCAGAATCAGACCGCGAAACGTGGTTAAAACAATTTGACTTGGCAGGTCTATCCAAACTTAAATAATTGATACATGTAAAAATAAAAAGGAGATTTTATAAATGGGATTTTTTAGTAGTAAATCAATTGATGATTATGTTGATAAATTACCGACAACAGGTATAACAGTTTCTGCAATGAAAGCACTTGATTTTGTCATGCCGGGCGAATGGGAGAACTTCACCAATTTTGACCATCTCACTCGTACTGTCACAGGTGAAAGTGACGAAGAATTTTTAACATTGGTTAAAGACAGGGCTATTGAACTATATAACGATAAATCCGAAGGCTATCAAGCCGCCATGAATTTGTATTGGTTGACTGATAAAAGTGATGTCGTTTTGGGAGGTAGTGCTTTCATGGACAGGATATCAAAACGGTTCAGCATATTATCGTTTTTAGATAAATTTACTATTGATGCTGATAAAGCACAAGCAATTGACCTAACACTGAAATTAACAGTTGAGTTAATTGCCTTCACCAAAATTAATGGCATTCCAGGAGATAGCTTCAGCGATTTTGTTAAAGCTCTCGTAGAATATGGTAGCGAATCAAAAATGCGCATGGCGGGCTTAGTTTGCTATGATGGCTTAGTACCACTTGGTCCTGATTTCATTCGTTTGGGAATGGATGCACTAGGAAAGTTAACACCCGACCAATTGGGGCAAAATAACACATTCCGTAAAATTAATGACTATATTCCTGGTGGTGATAACGCCAGTAAATTAGGATTCATTCAAAAAGGATTTGATTCCACAAAAGATTGGATGGGATCATTCGTAGGTACACATAACTTGACATCTGGGAAAGTAGTGGAAAGTTTAAGAAAATTTGTTGATGTGTCTGATGAATACCTTGATTATTTGGGTGGATTTATTGACATGACTACTAATTATTACGAACATACTGGTACTCAAACCCTAGCGGCACGATTGGTTGAACGAGCCGTAAATGAAGTATAGTCAAATTTTAACTTAAAAAGGAGTGTGGGTTTATGCCACACTCCTTTTTGATTCCGACATGCATGACAGCATTTTGCATGTCAATAGTTACATCGCGATATTTCGTAAGGGAAATCCCTTGTCGCCCCCCTTCGCTGTTGGGCGGACATTTTGGCACTGCCCCTACATTCCATAAGTCCACACTATGTGGCAGACTATTTTTTCTTTTTGGGCATGTCAGGATGCCAAATTTCCCCATCGGGAGACACAACTACTTTCCCCTCATAATCGGGAGAATCTTTCAGATATTGCTGACGTTTGTTATACTCATCCCAAGTAGGGCATTTAGGATACATTCTATTTAATACACCCAAGGTAATTAAACCTCGTCGTATATATAACCATTCAGCCATACCATTAACTTCTTCTTTGGAATAAATCAAGTTTGGTCTTTTCTTCATTTCTCGATTCATTGGCCAACGTGATAGTGATTCCAAAACACCCGTACTGTGCCAATTTTGGCGGCTAATTATCCTGCCATGGGCTTCATGAAAAATTTGAAATACGGTGTTTGAAGCCATGTATTTCAAGTCTTCAGGTGGATGCTGATATGATTCATTAATCATAATCGGTTCATCTTTTTGGTCTGTTAACACCTTACCTAACTCATCGGCAGGAATGCTATTATAATGTTCACGTTTTTCAAACATTTCTTGAGTAGGGGCAACTCTGCCTAACCTACTCCAAACGCCTGATTCAACAGCTTTTTTTTGTAATTTCAGCCATTGACACATCGCTTCGATATCTTCCCTACGGTAAATATCGGTTTGCCCAAATTTCCAACGTGGTAACGCATTCATAATCCCAAGCTGAATATACAAACTGGTACCACTACTTTCGGTACCTCTTGCTTGGTCAAATGCAATTGCCGCATCTTGAGAGGGCATGTAATCGAAGTCCTCTGGGGGACTATCATAAAGTTCTCTTCTAACTTTTCCACTGGTTACTGTATTCATTAACTTAATAAATCTCCTTATATTTATTAACGCTATAATTAGCTTATGCTAGTATACACCTGTAGCAAAATCATGACAAATTTGTCATGATTTTTTGTAACATGAGAAAAATATCTATACTACAATGGTATTTTTACACAAACTTTGATATAATAATACCATAACTAAAAAATTATGCAAAAAACTGTACTATCTAATTTATTAAAAAATCCTTCTGAATTTTCAGTAACACGAACATGGCAGTCAGATAGGCGTAGTCCCGCAATGTGGATTTTATCTTATCTCACTCGTCATAAGTTTGCCATCTTCGTTATTTTTATTGGAGCATTCGGAAATGGAATTGGAGCAGGTATTTTACCTGTATTTGTTGGTTGGGGGTTTGATGTAATCATCAATCCACCGATTGACTTAGATTTTTTAGCCTGGATAGCCATTGGCTTAATCATTTCGCAGGTTATTCGTTCAATTTTGATGTTTGGACGCAATTTTTACAGTGAATTATTGGGACAACGGATAGAGAGAGACACTCGTGATGAGCTATATCTTGATTTGCTCGGTAAAAGCATGACCTTCCATGATAGCCAAATAACAGGTGATTTAATGGCTCGAGCCACAAATGATGTCAGGGAAATCAATCTACTTGTTACTCCAGGCGTTAATATGGTCATTGGTTCTATCAATTTTATAATAGCACCATTTATTATTATCCCTACTATTCACCTACATTTACTATTCGTTCCCTTTTTATATACCATTGCATACATAATTTCATTGATATATTACTTATATGACCTCCGTCCTGCCACAGAAAAGGTTCGAGTCACATTTGGAAAATTGAATAGTAATTTGGCTGAAGCTATTGATGGGGTGGAAACAATTAAAGGTGCCGCCCAAGAAGATAAAGAAATAGAGCGATTTAGCCATTCTCTATTAAAGTGGCGAAACGCATTTGTTTGGCAAGGGGATATTGAGGCAAAATTTTATGCTTTATTGTTGCTCGGTTTATTACAGGCAGGAGCATTGCTACATAGCTTGGTTCTTTTCCGTCAAGGTCAGATTACGGTAGGGGATGTAGTAGCTTTTAATGGAATGATGCAAATTTTCGGTTTCCCTACGTTTGCTGCACAATTTGCCTACGCTTTTATTTCATCAGGATTATCGAGTGCTTCACGCATTTTAGAACTGATGCATATCAAAACCGACCTTGACCAAAATGTGGTAGGTCATTCAGATACAATAGATGGTGGGATAGAATTTCAAAATGTCACATTCAGCTATAACAACAGCACTCCTGCATTAGAAAATATTACATTCAGTGTTCAGCCAGGACAAACTGTAGCAATTGTTGGACAAACAGGAACAGGTAAAAGCACAATAGCCAAACTCATCAATCGTACCTATGATGTGAACAAAGGATTTATTCGAGTTGGTGGGCATGATGTGCAAGATTGGAATTTAGAGTCATTACGACAACAAATTTCAATTATTGAACAAGATGTTTACCTTTTTTCCCGAAGCATTGCTGCCAATATTGCTTTTGGAGTACCAAATGCCAGCCGTGAGCAAATCATCACAGCCGCCAAAACGGCTCAAGCCCATGATTTCATCCTCGACTTTAAGGATGGATATGATACCGTTGTTGGTGAAAGAGGTTTTACTCTTTCAGGTGGGCAACGTCAAAGATTAGCTCTGGCTCGTGCATTTTTAACTGACCCGCAAATTCTCATTCTTGATGATGCCACCAGTGCTATTGACAGTGCAACAGAAGATAAAATCCAACGGGCAATTGAACAGGTAGCACAAGGACGAACCACCATTTTAATTACGCATCGGCTATCGCAAATCCGCTGGGCTGATTTGATTGTTGTTTTGCAAAAAGGTCGAGTGGCGATGATGGGCAATCATGAAACATTATTACGCGAGTCAGAAGCTTATCGAAATATATTTGCTCGATATATGTAACATGACATTTGGATTTTACTCTGTCCTAGCCACGACCGCAATTGTCGAACCATCAACTATATCACTCAAGCCACCGACTATAATCAATTCGCTTGGAGATACACCTTCTAAAATCTCAATTCTGTCATGGTCAGATAAACCAAGAGTCACATGGTGCATTTCTGCTGTTTCCTCATTATCTCTTAGGACATAAACAACATCGTTACCTTGTACAGAAACAATTGCCGAACGCGGTACAATTGTCACGCCTACTTTTTCTTCAAGCAGGATGGAAATTTGAGCAAACATGCCTGCTTTTAGTTTTTTGTCGGGGTCAAAGGGTTTAATCGTTATGCCGAAGGTTCGACTGCTAGTATTTGCGGAGGGAGAGATAGTGGTAATTGTCGCAGGGAAATCTTCATTCGGGTGAGCAGGTACTTTAATTGCCGCCGATTGACCAATATACACATCTGCTAATTGAGCTTCGGGGATATCTACCTTAACTTCCAACTCTTCCGAAATCAATTCAATAACGGGCAACTGTGGGCTAGCTGTACTCCCCACCGTAACAAACACATTGGAAACAACACCATCAAACGGAGCCCGTAACACCGAATTTTCAACTTGATATTGAGCTAAGGCGACGGCTGATTCAGCTTGAGCAATGCCTGCTTTTACAAGAGCAAAATCTTCATCAGTAAACGGGTCTTTTACCAAAGCAAGTTGTAGTTTCGCCTGCCTAACACCTGCTTGTGCCAAAGCAAAATCCTCATTGGTAAATGGGTCAGAAACATAAGCCAAATTATTTTCTGCCTGGCGGATAGTTGCTCGCAAGGGAGCCAAATCAGACTCATCAGGATTTACCATGCGATTGTAGTTTGCTAATGATGTTTCATAAGCGACAGTAGCTTGCTCCAATTTAATTGATTGCGGCATTTCTCCTATTTGCCCTGCCCATTTAATTTTGTCAAACTCTGATTGAGCCAGTTTCAAATTTGATTCGGCAATAGCTAAATTGGCCGCGGCTAAAGTACGTTCATCTTCGGTCACAGTTAAAATGCTATCCAATTGAGCTTGGGCAGCATCCACTCCAGCAGATGCCATGCCGATTTGTTCCGCTTTAGGACCATTCTGTAATTTTGACAAGTTTGTCAAGGCTACATCAAGGGCTACTTCAGCCAAATCGATGTTTTCATCTCTAGCACCATTTTCCATCTTTTTCAAATTTATTTGGGCAGAGGTAAGACCTGCTTGTGCTTGATTGAGTTGAGCTCGGTAGGTGGTATCTTCAATACGAATGATTGGATCAGCGGCTTGCAATTTATCTCCGATATCAACCAATACTTGTTCAATGACTCCCATTACGATGCTCGGTACAACCAAACTATCTTCAGGAGTTAAATCCCCAGAATATGAAATAATCGAAACCATGTTCCCTGTCTTAACTGCACTTATTTCGACGGGAACAGGAGGACGATCATCTGGTATAACTGACTCTGGTGTTCCTTCTGTCAAGTTGTTGCAACCTGTCATAAGGATAGTAAAGATAAAAATTATCAACATGTTACGTATTATGTTTTTCTGCATTATTAATTCTCCGTTTCTACAAAAATTTATTACTTTCCAAGAAAGTATATGTATAAATTGCAATCTGTCAAATTTGTTTTAAAGCAAAGAAACCAAGTTTTTCGAAAAACCTGGTTTCTCATGTAATGGCAATGCCTTTAATGCTCTGTCCTTTGATATTTGGGCAATCACACTTAAAACACTTAGCAATTCAATTTTTCCGAAAAATTGAATTGCTTGAATTTCTAAGCCTGAGTAAATTCTCCCTCAACAACATCATCATCATTATCTTTATCATTTGATGGAGGAGGTTGCCCTCCCATGTCTGCACCAGGCGGCGTTCCTGCATCCTGATACATTGCTTGCCCAATTTGTGATAAGGCTTGTTGTAAGGCATCACTTGTTACTTTGATACGGTTGTGGTCATCACTCTTCAAGGCATCTTTGACATCGTTGACTTTGCCTTCAACGTCAGCTCGCACTGTGCCATCAATTTTGTCACCTAACTCTCGTAGAGTTTTCTCTGTTTGATAGACCAGATTATCAGCCAAATTACGAGCTTCAATTACTTCCTTGCGTTGTTCGTCTTCACCTGCAAATTTTTCTGCTTCGGAAACCATGTTATCGATTTCACTTTGATTAAGATTGGTTGAAGCAGTAATCGTCACGTTCTGTTCTTTACCTGTTGCCTTGTCAACAGCATTAACTGTTAGGATACCATCAGCATTAATGTCAAAACTCACATCAATTTGTGGAATACCTCGCGGTGCAGGCGGAACCCCATCGAGTCGAAACCGACCAAGCGTCATGTTATGAGTAGCCATAGGACGCTCACCTTGTAAGACATGAATATCAACAGCTGTTTGATTATCGCTGGCAGTGCTGAAAGTCTCACTCTTTTGAATCGGGATGGTTGAATTACGTTTGATGAGTGTGGTCATTACCCCACCTAATGTTTCAATTCCCAAACTTAAAGGCGTAACATCCAAAAGTAAAACATCACTAACATCACCAGTGAAAACGCCACCTTGAATGGCGGCTCCTACTGCCACGACTTCATCAGGATTTACTCCTTTGTGCGGGTCTTTTCCTGTGAGTGATTTTACTAAAGCCTGTACCATCGGCATGCGGGTTGAACCGCCGACCAAAACAACTTCATCAATACTACTGGTACTTAACTTGGCATCTTGTAAAGCTTGTTGGAATGGTCCCCTAACTCTTTCTAACAAGTGGTCACTTAACTGTTCGAATCTGCTACGTGTCAGACGTATCTGCAAATGTTTAGGACCAGAAGCATCAGCTGTGATATAAGGTAAATTAACTTCTGTTTCAAGCAAGTTGCTCAATTCAATTTTAGATTTTTCAGATGCTTCTTTCAGGCGTTGCATGGCTTGCTTATCTTTGCCTAAATCAATACCTTGCTCTTTGCGAAATTCACTGACAAGCCAATCTACAATCACCCTGTCCCAGTCATCGCCACCAAGATGGGTATCGCCATTGGTAGCCTGTACTTCAACCACTCCATCGCCGACTTCAAGGATGCTAACATCAAATGTCCCACCACCTAAGTCAAAAACAAGAATACTCTCATTTTCCTTTTTATCCAAACCATAAGCTAGTGCGGCGGCTGTTGGTTCATTGATGACACGACGTACATTCAAGCCGGCAATTTTACCTGCATCCTTCGTTGCTTGACGTTGGCTATCATTAAAATAAGCAGGAGCAGTTATGACTGCTTCGGTTACAGGTTCACCCAAATATGCTTCCGCATCTGCCTTAAGTTTGGCAAGTATCATAGAAGATATTTCTTGAGGAGTATAATTTTTACCTGTAATAGGCACACGAACACGAACATCCCCTCGTTTTCCTTCACGAATATCATAAGATAGATATTCTCGCTCAGAGGCGGCTTCGTTGTAATGTCGTCCAATCAATCGTTTTGCCGAATAAATTGTATTTTCAGGGTTGGTAATCGCTTGTCGTTTTGCCGTTTGTCCAACAAGTCGCTCACCACTTTTGTTAAAAGCAACCACACTTGGTGTGGTGCGTCCACCTTCTGCATTTGGAATAACGGTCGGTTCCCCACCTTCCATTACAGCTACTACACTGTTTGTTGTTCCTAAGTCAATACCAATTATCTTTCCCATTTTTCCTCCAGTTTGGTTAAGAGTTTGATTATTTGACACTATTATACATGGTAGGTGTTAGAATCGCATTAGTGCTATGTTAGATTTACGATAAGAGTTGGTACTCATTACTAATTAATTGTTACGCTGCCAATATTGAATCTTCCACCATGCCTTTGGTGTTGGCTGAATAATAAATCGGCGGTTGTATACTAAAAACGGGCACAAAGTAACATTTTCATGAAGATATCTTACTGGAGCGTCAAAGCTTGCTTTGACAGTCAAGACAAGAAAGGTTTTTGAAAACCTGCATCCAAGGTTCTTTGGTTAGACCTGACAGGTTTTTAGAAACCTGTCAGGTCTTTATGAATTAGTATAGTTTGATGTAGATTGAATTGCGACACGAGGTTGATTCTACACAACCTTAACTGCTTTCAAAAATAGTATCCAATTCGGTATTCAACATACCTGTAAAATCATGACAAGGAATATCTAGCCTTTGTAAAATTGTAAAAAACCTCCTGTAGCCATTTACGGCTCGCAACTCAACCCATTCAACACCCAAATCGGTTAGCTGTTCCTTGTTTAAATCCGAAAGTTTATCGGCTACGAAAATATCGGAATCCCTAGCGATGACTGCATCCGCACTTTCAGGATTGCCTTTTCCCATGAGTTTCACTTCACCACGATATTTTTTTTCCAAGTCATGTCCCAACAAGTAGAAATCTACTTCCCGCCGAGATTTTGGTTTCTGTTGCAGAGTGTAATGTTTAGATGGAACTTGGAATAACTTACAAAGTGCGGTCATCAACGGAACTTCAACACGTTTGCCTATTTTGCTATAATTACCTCCCCGAAATGCAGACCTTTTTACAGCTAATGTGTTTATTACAATCAAACTTTCATTCATATTCAAGTCAACACTAACGCCACGGAATTTGATGGTTAATGTGATGTCAAGTTCACTACCATCCTCAACAATTCGATTGATTAATTCATATAGTTCATTGTAATGCTTTTCAGATGCATCTACAATTATCTCTTTTCTTGTAGAATTGTACATATTGGAAATAGTTTTTTTGTTCAATCCTGCATGAATAGCAATATCGTTCGAGGGTAAATTTGGATCAAGTAATTCCTTTTTGTACCAATCCATAGTAACTTGTTGATTCTGTAGTTTGGCTTCAATTACCTTCTTGAAAAAGTCTACAGCATACTCTAAAAATTGAGAATCAAGTACAGTAATAACTTCAACACGGTAATCTTGACCATGTATCAATCGTCTGACAACTTTTTGAACAACCGAACTTGTTACATCCATTATCATTCTCCTTGTGATAATATTTCAAATTCTTCTAGCGATAAAAAACAATGGTTATACTTAGAAAGCAATGGTCTATATACCAATTTTTCTTTAATTCGTTCAATGTATTTTACTATTTGTTCTGTCATGAAAAAATACCTTCCTAGGTCAACTGCAACTTGTCCTGTTGTCCCACTTCCAGCAAACGGGTCAAAAACCAAGTCCCCTTGATATGAGTAAAATTGAATTATGCGTTTGGCAAGTTCGGTGGGAAATACCGCACTATGTACCTTATCAAACACAGGGTCAATATGCCATAGATTACTTGTTTCATATTCACCTGTGATTTTAGAATTTTCAACAATCTCTTTTGAATATTGTCGCATGTTCCAATCAATCAATTTAGTTGTCTCTTTGCGATAAATCATGACATACTCAGTACATGCATTTGCTTTATAACCTAGCGGCTTACGGTGTTGTAAAAATCCTGCATTTCGATTTTTAACACTTGTTTCAGGTTTTGTCCAAATAATATCATCAATAAACTCCCATCCCATTTTAATCAAATACGCATGTAAATCAAATGGAATAGCATACCGCTTGCTTGAGTACTTGCGACTAACCCTAGGAATAATGATAGGGGAAGTATTGACAACTAAAAAACGACCTTCTTTTGTTACTCGATGGATTTGCTTAAAAACATTATCCAAAAAATCAAGATAGGCTTGGTAACTCGGATAAGTGGAATAACTACGTGCATTATAGTAAGGTGGTGAAGTAAATGTCAAATGAATAGACTCATCAGGCACAAATTGCATCACTTCTCGCACATCACCATGAACGACCACATTTTTCATAAATGAAGGTAATTCTACATGGGAATACTGCACATTTGATGTAGATTGATGAGAGAAAAAGTTCTTACGAATAACAGTTTGGATAATTTCATTTGGATGATTGGATAATTTTTTTAGTTCAGCCGAAATATTGGATACATGGCTAAACACCAACAATGCCCGTATCGCCTGTAGTACAATTTCAGGATTGGAATCATTCAGTAAAGTTAGCAACATTGGAATAGCATTTTCATTTCTCATTCTACCAATAGTAGACACGGATTCACGTTTAACAATTGGGTCTGTATCGTTGAAAACTATATTTGATATTGGAATAAGGTAGGAATCATTTCCCAATTTCCCAATATTTTTTATTGCCCAAAATCTGATTTGCGGATTATTATGCTTAAGATATGGTACAAAATACTGACCATCAAATTCGGAAGGTAAACGCCCTAGATTTGATAAAATAAACAAAATGTCTTTATCATTTTTTTGTCTGACACAATGCTTTCATAGGTTCTTTTGTTGATTACTTAACATTTTCATGGAGATATTGCTAGAGCATCCAAGGTTCTTTGGTTAGACCTGACAGGTTTATAAAAACCTGTCAGGTCTTGGTACAAAATGTTACTTTATGACCTTCACAAGTATACCATACTAGGAATATTTTTCCCAGATGTAGGAAAACCACCGCCCATCAACAATTAGAAAACAATCAACCCGAAAGAAACTCACGCATGGCAATGCTTGAGTCTTTTCATGGTACTGTCAATGTGAGAAAAAAGCAAATTCAGCTAAGTTTGAGTTTTATTCAAAAGAATGGTACAATAGGTATTACTTTGCAAACGCTTAGAAGTTGAATATGAGTTGCTTTAACTCACACGAGGTAATGGTCAGACCTGTCGGTCTAGCCATAGAAGTTGAGCTTATGATTTATGAAAGGATACACAATGAAACAATTGAAAATAATCTTCATTTTATTGCTGATGAGCATACCATTCATGGCATGTAATACTAATCAGTCAACAACACAAAAAACATCACCCAAAGCTGTCAACGGTGTGCTTGATTTACAGGATTGGGATTTTGAAAAAGATGGCGTGATAAAATTAGATGGCGAATGGGAATTTTACTGGGAACAGTTTTTAACGCCAGAAGATTTTGGACATATGACATTGCCACCAATGACGGGTGTAATAGAATTACCAGGTGAATGGAATGGTTATGAAGTAAACGGCAAATTACTTACAGGATATGGT
This sequence comes from Anaerolineaceae bacterium 4572_78, assembly GCA_002084875.1. Lineage (GTDB taxonomy): Bacteria > Chloroflexota > Anaerolineae > 4572-78 > 4572-78 > 4572-78. The sequence continues at coordinate 12,487 of NBMH01000075.1, forward strand.
TATGCTACTTATCGTCTACAGGTTCTATTAAAAAACAACAATCATTTTTTGGCACTTAAAACATCAGCCATTTCCACTGCAGCTACAGCACATGTTTTATATGTCAATGAGGAGAAAATTGGACATAACGGCAAAGTAGGAAAAACACGTGAGACGACAACTCCTAAGTACTCGCCTTACATTGTGACCATGACACCCAATGACAATCAACTAGACATAATTATTCAAATATCAAATTTTTCTTATAACAAAGGTAGTATGATAGTTCCCTTTCGATTGGGTAAGCAAGACCAAATATACACCATTCGGGAAAAATCGATTGCATTTGAGCTTTTTCTATTTGGTAGCATTTTTATTATGGGACTTTATCATTTTGGACTTTTTGCATTGAGAAGAAAGGATAAATCACCACTTTATTTTGGGCTGTATTGTCTTTTGCTTGCAGTGAGAACTCTTGTTACTAACGAAGTTTATTTCATGAGCATGTTTCAAAGTACAAGTTGGGAAATGTTAGTACGTATAGATTTTCTCACTGCCTATTTAGCTGCACCCGCTTTTGCCATGTTTGTATATTCCATTTTTCCAAATCAATTTTCAGTACCTATACTGTATGTCATCGAATTTATAGGTATTATTCTCTCAATTATTGTTTTTCTGACTCCAGCGAAGATTTATACTAACACATTACAGATGTATGAGCTTTTCCTCGTTTTAAGTTGTATATATATCATGTATATGCTTGTCATAGCGACACACCAAAAACAGGATGATACGTATATTTTTATAGCGGGGTTCTTAATATTATTTCTTGCAGTCATCAATGATATTTTGTACGACAATAATATTATTCAAACTGCATTTTTAGTGCCTTATGGTTTTTTTATATTTATCTTTTCACAATCTTTTATGCTTTCGCTACGTTTTTCAAAATCATTCATACAAAC
>NBMH01000076.1 GCA_002084875.1 Anaerolineaceae bacterium 4572_78
GTGAGATGGGAATGAAGTTATCAGTTACTAAGAAAACGGCAATCAATATTGTTGTTACCAAAGCCATTATTTTAAATGCAGGCTTGAGTTTTAACCATTCCCAATCAAACAATTTCCATCTCTGTCGCTGTTTGATACCGACATCGGCTTCGGTGATGAAGAATGGACGTGGTGCAGCTCGGCGGGGCAAACTCTCGACTAAGGCAATGGTTTTTTTCAACCCTTGCAACTCAAGATGTAGTTCAGGATGTAATATCAACATTCGCTCCACAAACTGACGTTCTTCAGACGTAACCTCACCATCAATGTATGAAGATAAAAGTGATTTTACTTTATCTAGCAAATCGTTCGGTTTATTTTCGTTTTGTCTCATTTCAAATTATTCTCTCACTTTACACATGTACTACAGCATCTTGCCTGTAGAGAGTAGCCTGTAAGGTATTGATGAATAGTCTAGAATTCCGTTCTAAATGTTTCACTCTTGAGAACGATATTTTGCAGGCAAAAGTTCCTTATGAATCAAAATACGCTTGAGCTTATTTCTAGCACGATTCAAGCGAGATTTAACTGTTCCCAACTGCACATTGGTAATTTCCGCAATTTCTTTGTAGTTAAATCCCTCAACATCACTTAACACAAGAACAATCCGTTGGTTTTCAGGTAGCTTACTAATTGATTCCTGTAGCATGTCCTGTAATTCATGACGTTCCATAAGTTTTTCTGGACTCTCTTTTGATTCAACCAGACGTGAGGCATGGTTGTGTTCAAATTTATCTGATTCTAGAGGTTCAGAAGGGCGGCGTTTTTCATAACGGAGATGGTCATAACAAGTATTGATGACAATCCGAGTAAACCAACTTTTAAACGAACCGCCTCGATATTGTTTAAGTGATTTAAAAACCTTAATAAACCCATCTTGTGTGGCATCTGCAGCGGCTTCATCATCTCCCATTATTCGATAAGCGATATTAAAAGCTAAACCTTGATATGTCATTAACAATTTGTTAAAGGCTGAAACGCTACCTTTTTGAGCCGATTTTATTATTTCTGATTCGGTTATAAGTGTTAGAAAAATAATCATTGCAAAAAAATTAAAATAGAACTTGACAAGTTGGCGAAAATAAGGTATACTTAAGTTTGTTAAAATAAAAAGCCGAAGTGGCGGAATAGGCAGACGCGCACGACTCAAACTCGTGTGGAGCAATCCATGTGGGTTCGATTCCCACCTTCGGCACTCCTCATTGCCACATTGTAGCACAAATTGTTAATTTTGGCAATTAACTGGCATCTATGCCAGCGAGAGTGGTTCGTTGCCACTTGACATAATGTGTTCCTTTCTCACAAAAAGACGTACCATGCCCCCAGCAAAATTAAACAACTATTCGGCTTAGACAAACAAGAAATGTTTTCGGAGACCTTTCTTATTTTACCCGACATAATAGATGAGAAAAGCTAGACAAGCCAATGTGTGGCTTTGATATTTCTGAACATAACCAAAAAAGCAAAATGCCAACGGTTTGCTTGCCTGCATTTGACCTATAATTCAAGATGGAGTATCATGTTTATGCAGATGAAAATCTGTTGATTGGAAGATTGCCACTTTGCTATAAGTCAGGGGTAATCTCTTCCTTGCCATAAAATTATGACAATATTTGTTACAAGAGTCTCAAATAGCATTGTAGCAAATATTTTTGTTGTAACCTATTTGCTTGAACTTGTAATTTGAGATATACATGCCCAATTTAATCGAAACCTTAACCAGTTATGTTCCCACCATCATATCCCGTCGTTTGAAAGAAGACCCGACACCGATTACTCAACCAACAGAAGCCAGTTTTCCAGCGGCTGTTTTATTCGCCGACATTAGCGGTTTTACAGCTTTGACAGAACGATTTTCAGCACAAGGAGCAGCTGGTGCCGAAGAAATAACCCGCTTACTAAATCGCTACTTCGACGAACTATCTACTATCATCGCTATACATGGAGGTGACATCGTCAAATTTGCTGGGGATGCTTTAGTTGTTATCTGGTCTGCTGAAGATGAAAGTAATACAGGCATTTTGCCTATACAAATTGCCACCCATCGAGCCGTTCAAGCAGGATTATTAGTCCAAGCAATGTTACATAATCAAGAAATTTCGCCAGGTGTTTGCTTGACATGTCGTGTTAGCATCGGTTGCGGTGATGTGCTGACAGCTCATATAGGAGGAGTTTATAATCGTTGGGAATTTCTGATAACAGGCGACCCATTGATTCAAGTGGGCGAGGCAAGCAATAATGCCAAGCCAGGTCAAGTTGTCCTTTCGCCTCAAGCATGGCGATTGGTAAAAAAGCAATGTATCGGTGAACAGTTGCCGAGTGGGCATGTCCACATTCATGATGTGCATACACCGCTACCTTTTCAAGCAGAGATGTTACAACCTCCCAGTCTTTCTCCCGAAGCAGAAGCAGGTCTGAAAGCCTATATTCCAGGAGCCATCCTCCACCGTTTATCAGCTGGGCAAAGTGCATGGCTGGCTGAAGTCCGCACAATCACGATTTTATTTATCAACCTGCCCGACATGAATTTTACCGCTACTTTAGAACGGTCGCAAGCATTGATGCAAACCTTACAACAAGCCATTTATCGTTATGAAGGGAGTGTCAACAAACTAAGCGTAGATGATAAAGGCGTTAGCTTAGTAGCCGCTTTTGGATTGCCGCCCCTTGCCCATGAAAATGACCCTGCACGCGGTGTGCAGGCGGCTATGGCTATCCAAGCAAAGTTACAATCGTTGGGTTTGCATGGGGCAATAGGGGTAGCAACAGGACGAGTCTTTTGTGGCACAGTTGGTAGTAAACGGCGGCGAGAATATACAATTATCGGCGATGTGGTTAATTTAACGGCTCGATTAATGCAAGCCTCCGCCAAATATTGGAAAGCATTTCAACATTTATCAGGCTTTGAACGAGCCATAGCACCGATTATTTGCGAGGATGTCACCCATCAATCGGCTCGAACCGAAGTCAATTTCGTCGAATTGCCAGCTATCTCTGTAAAAGGTAAATCAAGTCCCATAGCAGTTTATTCTCCAACAAATATTATCGTCCAATCGCAAATAGGCTATTCGAAATATGCCAAAGATTCTACCACTCGCACAGAAATTTTTGGACGTGTTCATGAACAAAGTGTTTTGGCAAAACATTTAGAAGCCTTGAAGCATGGCAACAGTAGCGTGTTAATCATAGAAGGTGAAGCAGGTATTGGCAAATCGGAATTAGCCACTGACCTACTTCAAAAAGCTTATGACATTGGTATAACAGTACTCATTGGCAGTGGTGATACCATCGAAATAACGACGATCTACTCGGTATGGCGACCTATATTTCGACAAATCTTCGGCATCGATGCTTTAGTGGATACCTCAAACGGTCAACTGTATTTAGCTGAAATGCAACGAGCTCAAATTATTGATTGGTGGGAGACGACAAACCCAGAGTTAATTCACTTGGCACCGTTGCTCAATGCAGTTTTACCACTTGATTTCCCCGAAACAGAATTTACAAATCAAATGCGAGGTGATGTACGGGCAAATAATACACAAGAGTTATTGGTCAAGTTGCTAAAATCATTGGCGGATATAAATCCTCTACTCATCATATTGGAGGATGCACATCTGCTTGATTCATCATCATGGACATTGGCTCGTTTGGTAAAAAATGAAGTCAACCCCATGTTGCTAGTTATCGTCACACGTCCCATGTTCGAGAACATGCCACAAACCTATAGCCAAATTTTAGAGTCAGACGACACCGAACACATGCGAGTTCAGCCCATGCTCGGTTATGCTATTCGCATGTTAATCAGCCAACGTTTAGGCGTGCCAGATATTCCCAAAGAACTTGGTCAATTTGTTTGGCAAAAGGCAAAAGGACATCCGCTTTTCAGTAAGGAATTAGCATATACGCTTAAGGAAAGTGGTCATATTATCATCCAAAATGGGCAATGTAAAATCGCTCCCAATGTGGACTTGAAAACTACCAAAGTTCCCAACAATGTGCATGGGGTGATAACCAGTCGCATTGACCGCCTTACCCCGCAACAACAACTAACCTTAAAAATTGCCAGTGTTATTGGGCAGTCGTTTTCAGTGCAGTTGGTTCAGGATATTCATCCCCTTGAAGCCGATAAACCATTCATTGACGATTATCTTGCCCAATTAGAATATTTAGATTTTATCAGCCTGTATGCTCCTCCACCCAACGCCGCTTATATCTTCAAAAACATGATTACTCAAGAAGTCGCATACGACATGATGGCATTTGCTCAGCGGCGGCAGTTGCATCATGTCGTGGCTGAATGGCTGGAAAACACCCATGCCCAAGATTTATCGGCACATTACTCGTTACTTGCTCATCATTGGGGGAAGGCAGGAAATGAGATGAAAATGATGGAATATTTTGGCAAATCAGGTGAGCAATCCATCCGTGATGGAGCATATCGTGAAGCGGTCAAATTTCTGGATGATGCCCTCGCTTTAGCCGAAAAAATGACTCCTCGTCCCGACCGGATTTTGTTAGCCCGTTGGCAACGATTACTCGGTGAGGCTCATCATGGTTTGGGACAGGTATTAGAAAGCCTAGTATATTTTCGTCAAGTATTATCAATGCTGGAATTTCCCATGCCGATATCTATCCAAGAGTTGACGGTGGGTATTATCAAAGAATTTCCCAAACATATCATGTACCAAATTTTCCCACCAGCCGAACAATCATCTCAAACGAAGGAACGCTTATTGGAGGCGGCTCAATCGTATAACACCATTAGTCAAATTACAAACACCGATAATTTTGCTTTGGCATCTGTTTATGCGGGAATCTGCGGTTTCAACTTGGCAAATAGAACGGGTCCTTCACCCATTATGGCTAGAGCTTATTCCTCAATGTCGGCGTTTTATCGCTTTTTGCATCTCCATGTCATAGCGGCGATTTATCATCGTCAAGCATTGCAAACAGCAAAACAATTAAATGACCTCTCCGCTTTAGCATGGGTATTGTCTACCAGTAGTTATTTTGGGATTGGTTTTGATACATGGCTAGAATTGCAAGAAAACATGGAAGAAAGTATTGACTTATTAAAACAATTAGGCGACAGGCGAGCATTGGGAGATGCCTTAACTATACTTAGTTTCATCTTTTATTTTCAAGGTAAGTTTCAAAAAAGTTTAGATGTTTATATAGATTTACACTTGCTTGGTATTGATAGCAATAATTTAGAACATCAAGCTTGGGCGTTGAATGGACAATCATTTAATTTACTTCATTTGGGGCAGACCGATAAGGCGATGACATTCCTTGAAACAGTCATACCTATTTTTGGCAAAATTGGCGGGTCGAGGGTCTCATGGGTATTAAACACAGGTTTGAGGGCAACGGCTTATTTGCGACAAGAGCAGTGGGATAAAGCGAAATCAACAGCAGATGAGGTTGCTGACCTGATAGGCGAGGGCATACCTGCTTCATTTGCCTTATTCGATGGCTATGCTGGGCAAGCAGAAGTGTATTTGGCATTATGGGAACGGGCAATTTTAACTAGAAACGTATCTGAAATACTGTCCTTGCGAGCCGCCGCTCACGGGGCATATCATGCCTTGCATAAATTCGCCCGCAGTTGGCAAATTGGCAAGCCACGAGCATGGCTGTATCAGGGATGGTACGAATGGTTAGCGGGGCGACCAAAATTAGCCCAGCGATGCTGGCTAAAAAGCCTGACGATTGCTCAACAATTAGTCATGCCTTATGAGATTGGTTTGGCTCATCATGAGATGGGACGACATTCGGTTATGGATTCTATCCACCGAGAGACACATCTGAAAACTGCCAGTCAAATTTTTGAGCGGCTTGGTGTGGAGCATGAATTAAGGCGGTTTGATGTTTTGTGAGGTTATGGTTTGTCTTACATCAATCTGACAAATGCAAGGAGATGGGAGGTTGATGACCAGCCCCTTCCTCCGCTCTTTACTTTTGCATCATTACCATCGACGGATAGACAACAACCATAATTAGTAAGTTAAAAATACCCGCTGGAAAAATGACGCGATTGATGGTTTCTTGCCATGCTACCTGATAACCAAATATTTGTAGTAATAACAAAACAGTGGTATTAAAAAGAACTGTGTATGGCAGGGTTAATATAATTGGGAAAATGAATGAATTTCTAATTCTCCCTTGCCAGAAATTTGCTAGATAAGCCATAATCAACATACTGACCATAAACATGCCAAAGGGCGTATCAGAAAACATGTCCAAAATGAGACCTCCCCAAAATGCCCAAATCAACGTTTCAGATATTGGCTTAAGTAGGCTAACTGCTAAGACAATAACCACAATCCAATCAGGATGAATTTTGTCAAATTGTAGAAATGGGCTTAATGCAGTTTGTAATGTGGCAATTATGAGAAAAATAACGGGGATAAGATAAGGTCTATTCATTTACATTGCTTTCAGGGAATAATTCAAGTTCTATGTCAACAGGTTCAAAAGAAGTCAAAACAAGTACAGTTTCCATATTGTCAAAATCAACGGTGGGACGAATGCGAGCCGTCTGAAACAGGTCTAAATCTCGTTGGAATACTTCAATTACCTGCCCAATAACCAGTTTATCTGGAAAATTTCCCCCTAATCCTGAAGTCAATATCAAATCGCCTGGCGACACGACTGCCCCTTGCACAATATTTTCCATCAGCAACATACCACCAATTTCACCCTTGACAATGCCATGTATTCGTGAACTTTGAATGATGGCATTGACCGAACTTGTCGGGTCGATTAATAAAATCACTTGAGCCACATTCGGTCCGACTTGGCTCACTCGACCGACCAAGCCGCGGCTGGTAGCAACGGGCATGCCTTTAGCCACACCGTTCCGCGTACCGATATTGATATAAATTGTGAATATCAAATTACTAGGGTCTGAACCAATGACTCGTCCATTGACAGCCGCCACTGTATAATCAATATCGGCATTATTTCGAGTATAATTGAGAAGTTCTCGAAGTCGTTTATTTTCCTGTTCTACTTCCCGCAAACGGATATTTTCAACCAAAAGACGGTTAATTTCAAAACGCAATAACTCGTTTTCATGGTTGAGTTGTTCAAGTGATTCCTGAGGAGTAGTTGCCTCTTCAACGGTTGAAAACAAGTCAGCAACAAGCACTTGAGCAGGTTGGACAACCGTTTGGATAAAGCCCCGTATCACATGAATGTATCCCAATCTGTCAAGCCCAAAACCAACCAAGAGTATAATTGCGATTAAGTATATTAAGTTTAAAGTGTTTCGACTACGCATGAAGCGGTCATATTTCTTTCCAAAAAAACAATCTCAATTTGCACAATATTAGTCAAACGATAATTCGATTCTAAACTCTAGCTAAAACATCTTCAATTGTGCCAGCCATCATAAATGCCTGTTCAGATACATGGTCAAGTTCACCGTCTAAAATCATCCGAAAGCCTTTGACGGTTTCTTGAACAGGAACATATTTACCTTCAATACCTGTAAAGACTTCTGCAACAAAGAACGGTTGAGAGAAGAATCGTTGTATTTTTCTAGCTCGGGAGACTACTAATTTATCATCTTCGGAAAGTTCATCAACCCCCAATATAGCAATGATGTCTTGCAAATCTTTATATCGTTGCAAAAATCGTTGGACTTCTCTGGCTACACGATAATGTTCTTCACCAACGACTTGCGGATCCAGGATACGACTAGTCGAAGATAAGGGGTCAACCGCAGGATAAATACCTTGTTCAACGATAGCACGCTCCAATGATACTGTAGCATCTAAGTGAGCAAAGGTTGTTACAGGTGCGGGGTCTGTGTAATCATCAGCAGGTACATAGACCGCTTGCATGGAGGTAATTGAACCTTTCTTTGTGGATGTAATCCGTTCTTGCAATTCGCCCATTTCAGTACCGAGTGAAGGCTGATATCCCACCGCACTTGGCATGCGACCAAGTAATGCTGATACTTCTGAACCACTCATGACAAAACGGAATATGTTATCAATGAAGAGAAGTAAATCCATGCCTTTTTCATCACGGAAATACTCTGCCATTGTCAATGCAGTTAAGCCAACACGCAAACGCACACCAGGTGGTTCATTCATTTGCCCAAAGACCATGACCGTTTTATCAAGCACCCCGCTTTCTTCCATTTCACCATATAAGGCTGTTCCCTCACGGGTGCGCTCACCGACACCCGCAAACACAGAATATCCACCATGTTCGGCGGCTATTGAACGGATTAACTCGGTGATAACGACAGTTTTGCCGACACCTGCACCTCCAAAGATACCTGTTTTTCCACCTTTGGTAAAAGGGGCAATCAGGTCAATAACTTTAATGCCCGTTTCAAATACCTCAACTTTGGTAATTTGGTCTTCAAATGATGGAGCAGGACGATGAATTTCATAATGTGTTTTGGCTTCAATATCTCCTTGTCCATCAATAACCCGACCTAAGACATTAAACATTCGACCAAGTGTCGCTTCACCAACAGGAACTTTAATAGCGGACCCTGTATTAAAAACAGATTGTCCACGCCGCAAGCCATCCGTCGAATCCATAGCCACCGTTCTAACCGCACTTTGTCCTAAGTGCTGTTGAACCTCCAAAATAAGTGGCAGTTTGCCATTTCCTGAGTCAATCTCAAGGGCATTATAAATTTCGGGCAGTTCATCTTCCGCAAAAACTACATCAATAACTGCCCCTGCAATACGTACAATTTTACCGTAAGATGTTTTTACCATAATTTTCCTTTTCACGTATGACACGGCATCTTGCCATGCCTATTTCGCTTATCAGTACGGATTGGAAGTTCGTACTATATGATATTATTTTTTTATAGGCTCAATGCCTAACGCCTTCATCTGAGCCAGTACCCGTTCAAAATACTGACGGTCAGCATCAGCATGTTTTAGGATACGTTCTTTTTCCAAACGTTCTTGTTCAGCACGCCGACTTTCTTGTTCAGCACGCCGACTTTCTTGTTCAGCACGCCGACTTTCTTGTTCAGCACGCCGACTTTCTTGTTCAGCACATTCACGACCAGTGGGAATGATATTACCATGCTCATCGCACCAACGTAACCACTTATCATATTCCTCTTCAAACTTACCTCGCCACACCA
>NBMH01000077.1 GCA_002084875.1 Anaerolineaceae bacterium 4572_78
CCCGCTATAATAAAGCCTTGTGCGGCATCCATCATTTCACGTTCAAATCGTTCCCCAATCCATACCACATCAGGGCGGTTAGCTAGGGTCACAAAATCGCTGGCATGAACTTTTACGATAATATTTTGATACCGTAAAATAGGTGCCCACTTGGAAATACGCTCTACAGCAACTTTATCAACTAGAGCCTCAGTTTCAGCACCACCGTCATGCTTATACATTTGAATGGTAACAGGAACAATTTCTGAATCTGTTGCTTCAATACTTTTATCATTCGATTCATCAACGTTTTCGATACGCTCTCGAATCGACTGTCCTAATTTGAAATAGGGTTGATAAGGCATGCTAAATTGCAAAAAGTCGCCATCACTTGCCAAAATATCTAACTTGGCACGGGCGGCGGAATTTGCCCAAACAAGATAGCCATTACTATTGATATAGTGAATCGGTTTCGCACCCGTTGCTCGCACCATATCTAACCAACTAGCTTTCATTGGTCCAACAAACTGCACCAAATGCAAAGCCCCACCTTTTGGATTTGTGAGGCTCAAATTTATCGGAACATCAATGCTTTCAGTTTGGGTATTAAAGGGATAAGCATCAATTTTAATTGAATCATCAACAACAACAATTCGTTCTCGTTGTGCTATTGATAAGTTACTCATTGCCCCTTCTGTAACCTTATACAGAGCAAATGCCCCATAATCATGCCACAATGTTACCCCACTCAGTGCACTGTCTAGCACGCCAGCATCGGCAACAACCTTATAAAAATCGTTTGAGGCTTGGGCCTCATACTTTTGAGTCGCTTCTTTCTGCGACGCAACTGGTAAAACAAAAATTAGCAACAACAATAATGCTGCTAAAAACTTAAATGGTATAAGTTTCTTCAAAATACAATCTCCTTTGAATAGAACACAACTAAAAATTAACATGCGGAACACCCGCCTAAAACAAACATCCAGTTTTGTATCCGACCTGTCAGGTTTAACTGCTGTACAAAATCAGATTATGGTTTTAAATTACTAACTTCACCCCCTTAACACGTAAAAATATACTACCAAACTCAATGTTAAAAAAGAATACCTTAAGACAAAAATCGTCTTGCCAAAACCAATCCAGCTCGGAGCAACGACATAAGCATTACTATGAACCAATTCCACCCCAACATTTTACCATTTTTTTTAGAACATGCAAATCGCAAACAGAACTACGTACAATTAATTACATCCAATTTGACAAAATTTCATCCTGGCATTAGAATACAAAGAGCTTGATAAAATTTTTACTCAAAACAAGGAAATAGAGTCAACTACCCCCCACTAGAAGTGGGTCGGGTAGGAAATTGTATTTAAGACAAAAAGGAGGTAAGCCGTTTTCCTCCCACGACTAGAAGTCGGGGGTTGCCAACGGCTGGTTTCTATGGCACGCAAAGACAAATTGATTGTAGAAGGGACAGTAGTCGAGGCACTACCAAACGCCATGTTTAAGGTTGAACTAGACAATGCTCACAAATTGCTCGCACATTTGTCTGGGAAGATGCGCAAGCACTACATTCGCGTCTTATTAGGTGACAGAGTTCGGATAGAGCTCACACCTTACGACATGGATCGCGGGCGGATAATCTATCGTTTCAAAACCTCACAAGTGAACTAACTTATGCAGGGCATCGCCCTAGTTCAACAATATGTCCGAGTGCGGGGTTCAGGGTTGCAAAAAAACGGCATTCACACCGACCGAAATAGTTCTCATGTTTCCTGTCCCTAAAGTGTGATGACATCGCATGGATCGGGCAGCGAGAAGCTTAATATCCCAAAACACCACTTGCAAACAAGGGACGGTTTAAACATGATGGACAATAACAGCTTAGCGATCTTACTAGCGATGATTATCGCATACCTAATAGGCTCACTTCCCACTGGCATAATCGCCACCAAACTCTTCAACAAACCTGATGTCCGATACAGTGGCAGCGGACATACAGGTGGGACAAACACCATGAAGATAGCGGGTCCCCGCATAGGAGGAGCCGTGGCTGGCGTGGATGGGCTCAAAGGGTTAGTAGCTTATGGTGTCGCATTTATCATCACTCAAGGATGGTTTTGGGCTTTACCACTAGCAGGGGTCATGGCTGTTATCGGTCACTGTTTTCCCATCTACACCAAATTTCATGGAGGGATGGGGCTTGCCACAGCGGGCGGGCTCATGATAATTTTCTCCCCATGGACAATAGTCTTTGCAGTGCCAACGTGGGCAGTAATATACGTCTGGCTTTACCACAAACAACATTCGCCGCGCAGCGTAACCATCGCCTTACCAATCGCGGTGGGACTGACTTTCGGCTTGGATAATTTGGGGATAATCTCAGTGCGACAAGACGTACAATGGTTTCTCATCTTAGTTACTATCTTAATCATACTCAGGCACTTGCCAGAATGGAATCGCAAAACATGACACCAAAATTTTGGAATAAAACATATTTGTGCTAGACTAGCTTAAGAGGTCAAAAAAGCCAAATACTTGAATGACAGCAAATCACTCAGTCATGCAAAGCGGGCATCAGACCGACACACAAAGTCCAGCCCACTAGTCTGAGACAGCTAGAACTATTTCTTCACACTATCATGTGCTAGCACTAAGCTCGCACAAACATAAACAGAATGGAGCGTAAGCGTGGCAAAGATACTATACGTGGAGGACCACCCGGCCCAACGCGATATAATGGCACAGATGTTACAGTTAGGGGGCTTTGAGGTACAGGTGGCCGAAGACGGTTTAGTTGGAGTTGAAAAAGCGACAAACTGGGTACCTGATATAATCTTGATGGATTTGCGGATGCCTCGGATGGACGGGTTTGAAGCTATCAAAAAGATTAAAAGCAATCCTACAACGAAAAAGATTCCAATCATCGCCATCTCTGCATGGGCAAGTGGTCGCCATAAAAAACAAGCCCTTGAATTGGGAGCACAAGACCATTTCACAAAACCTGTAGATTTAGGTAAGTTGATGACAACAATTAACGTATACCTTAAACAACCTGCAAGATGAGATGGGTCTCAATTGCATAAGCCGATGCCTCCCCTTCTTCATTAACATGGAAGAAGGGGTTAGGTGTGGGAACAAACAAAAGAGCATAGCACCATGACTTCAAATCAAAAGCGAAACCTGCTTATTGACACCTTAATTTTTGAAATTGATGGTGTCCTTATTGATGTGTCAAAACCATCATATCAAGCCATTATCCAAACCATAGAGCTATTCTTCACACGCGGACTTGGCTTCTTGTACAAAGATAGACCGAGTATCCTTATTGACCAAAACGATATTGATAGCTTAAGGATGGCAGGAGGGCTTGGCAATGATTGGGAAATAAGCACAACATTTATTTCATATTTCCTAGAAATGCTTCCACCAGTGGATCTAACCACACAACCACTTCGTAAGCATGTCCCTGATATTTTAGCCTACTTGCAAATAGCTGGTAGCAAACTGCGCGTCAGTATGGATGTATTGAAAAAAAATAAAAACATTCCACGATTGGCTCGCCAAATTTCCAAAGCAGGTGGCGGGTTAAATGGGGTAGATAAAGTCTTAAAAAGGCGTAATCGACATTTACTTTCCACTGGTACTGACCCGCTCACTGGCAATCTCATACAACGCATCTTCCAAGAATTGTACTTTGGTGAACGCCTTTTCGAAAAGATATATGACCAAAAAGCCATTGTTGTCCAAACACCTGGTTTAATTAGTCAAGAGACCTTACTCATTGACCCCAAAGTGCTTAAAAAATTAGCATCACATCTCACCTTAGCAATCGCAACAGAACGCCCTCGCCCAGAATCGGAATACACCTTAAGGCGTTTTGGTATCCATCATTATTTCCAAACAATAATAACCTACAACGACATCGTAGAATCTGGGGCGACTGGCAAGCCTGCCCCTTGGTTACTACAACAAGTGGTTAAACTCATGGAGCCGCGTCCAACTTATTGTGCCTACATAGACCGAATATCTGATGGCATTTTGGCTGCCAAACATGCTAGCCAGACCGCACCATTTATCACAATTGGTTCGCTGGCGGCCTCTCGAGACAAACAACAGAGTAGGCGGCACTTTGAAAAAAGCAAAGCCGACATAATATTAGGGCATCCTAACCAACTCGAAAGAGTTATATTTAGGTCAACTACCCACCGAGGCCGTTAGGCTCAGGAGGACTATTGCTAAAGCAAGTCCAGGTTGATTAGCTTCAGCCACCAATCTTCGGATTGATGGAGGTATAAATTTGTTATCATTTTTGATAAAACATTTTCAAAGGAGAAAATTATGGCTGTCAAAACAATTATTGGGGCACAATGGGGCGATGAAGGTAAAGGACGCGTAGTAGATTACCTAGCCCAACAAGCTGATATCGTAATTCGTTTTCAAGGAGGCGATAATGCGGGACATACCGTGGTAATCGGCAAAGCAATATTCAAACTACACTTAGTCCCATCAGGCATTTTTAACCCAAAAACGACCAACTTAATTAACACAGGTTGTGTAGTCAATCCCGAATCCCTCCTGCAAGAAATCGCCAATTTGGAGGAGGCAGGAATAAATACCACAAAACTGTTTATTAGTGACCGAGCACATGTGGTTATGCCATATCACCGAATCTTAGATGGACTACAAGAAACATCTCGACATGACAAAGCCATTGGTACTACCAAAAGAGGCATCGGTCCCGCTTATGCTGATAAAGCCGCTCGGCGTGGTATTCGCATGGGAGATTTATTAAAACCAGTCTGGTTAAAAGAGCGATTATCTGTTGCATTGGAACATGCCAATCGAGAAATCACTCATTTTGATGGCAACCAAATTTCGTTTGATGCCATGTACGAACAATGTCAGGACTGGGGACAAAAACTTTCAAATCGCATTATTGACCCTACTATTATTGTACGAACAGCATACAAAGCAAACAAAACGATTTTGCTAGAAGGTCAACTAGGAGCAATGCGTGATTTGGATTGGGGAATTTATCCTTATGTAACCTCCTCAAATCCCACCGCAACTTATGCATTAAGTGGTGCAGGTTTACCACACAATGCCCTTTCAGATGTAATAGGGGTAGTTAAGGCATACAGTACGGCTGTTGGAGCTGGTCCCTTCCCTACCGAACTTGCCGATTCCAACGGGGAATATCTGCGCGAAACGGGTAATGAATATGGTGCTACAACTGGCAGACCACGTCGATGTGGTTGGCTAGATGGGGTAGCTATTCGACATGCAAGTTGGTTGAATGGCTTTACGGCTATAGCCATCACAAAATTAGATGTGTTAGATGATTTAGAGTCCATGCAAATTTGTACCCACTATCGACTGCCCAATGGTGAGCTAGTGGGCCACATGCCTGACACGCCCATATTGGAAACTGTAGTTCCCATCTACGAGACATGGCGAGGATGGCAACAACCAACCACCCAAATCCGCGAATGGGCAAACCTACCACAAAATGCTAAACATTATCTTAAGCGTATCTCAGAATTAGCACAGGCTCCAATTATATTTGTATCAGTTGGGGCAGAACGCGATTCAATAATCACAATCAAAAACATCAAAGGAAAATAAAATGAGTGTAAAAAAAATTGGAATCTTAACCAGTGGCGGCGATGCTCCTGGACTTAATGCCGTTATTCGAGCTGTAGTCATTACCGCCATAAGGAAGTATGGCTGGGATGTCGTCGGAATAAATCGAGGATTTGAAGGGTTGCTAGATGACCCTTCTGACAGTATCATATCTCTTGGGCTTAGAGATGTCTCTGGCATCTTACCCTTAGGTGGTACGATTTTAGGTACGACAAATCGAGGGCATTTTGCTTTTTCCAAAGAACATCCCAACGAATTAGCTGACCCAACCGTAGCCGATAAAGGCATTCAATTTTGTCATGACAATGGCATTGATGCCTTAGTTACCATTGGGGGTGACGGCACATTGTGCATAGGTCATGAGCTGTCCAAGCATGGGCTCCCGATAATCAGCGTCCCCAAAACCATTGATAACGACTTACTTGGTACTGATTATACCTTCGGTTTTGAAACGGCATTAACGACTGCCACCAATGCAATCGACCAATTGCGAACCACAGCCGCTAGTCATAATCGGGTCATGGTCATCGAAGTCATGGGACGTGATGCTGGCTGGATAGCTTTGTATGCGGGGATAGGAGGGGCTGCCCATATCATATTAATTCCCGAAATCCCATTCCGAATTTCCTCCATCATCCGACATATAGAGCGACGCCAGAAACTCGGCTATGGCTATAGTTTAATCGTCGTAGCCGAAGGTGCAAAACCTGCACGTGGTGAAATCTTGTATCGGGGGCAAGAAGAAGGCGGAATGATACGCCTCGGGGGCATCGCAAAATGGTTAGTTGACCAACTTGACGACAAATGTGGGCAAGATGTCCGTGAAGTTGTCTTGGGGCATCTGCAACGAGGTGGGTCACCTAGTGTTTGGGATAGAGTATTATGCACCCGTTTTGGTAGCGAGGCAGTTCACTTGATTGCACAAGGACGGACTGGACGGATGGTTTCCCTGCGCGGTACATCCATCGAATCCATTGATATTTGGAAAGTCGTAGCACGACAAAAACGTATTCCTTACAACGGAGACATAGTACAAACAGCACGTGGACTTGGAATTTCACTTGGTGACGAAACAGAAGAAATGAAAATAGCCTCCAACCCATAATGGGGAAATGGAGCGAAAAAGCTTACTTTTTCATGTCAAAGCAAGCTTTGAACAGCCCTGATAGTAAGGGCGTATGGCCCAACTAGTGGGGGTTAAACAATGATAGATATACAAACAGATAGGGGCGTATGGCCATACGCCCCTACAACTAGTGGGGGCTAAACAATGATAGATATACAAACAGACAGATTAATTGACCAGCAACTCGGTTCCTACAAAATTGTTGAACCCATTGGACAAGGTGGGATGGCTCGCGTTTACAAGGGTTACCATGCTGACTTAGACAGGTATGCGGCAATAAAAATTATTGCTTGGGGCTTAGCAGAGGATAAATCATTAACAACTCGCTTTCGACGCGAAGCTCAAGCCATCGCTTCCTTGCGGCATTCACATATCGTGACGATTTATGATTTTGGCAAATATGAAAATGGCTACTACATGGTCATGGAATACATTGATGGCGAAGACATTGAAACATTTATTAACCGACATAAACCAATCCCACCCAAAGCCATACAATCGCTCATTAGTGATATAGCAGCAGCCCTTGATTATGCCCATTCGCATGGCGTTGTGCACCGCGATGTCAAGCCATCCAACATCATGCTTACTAATGAAGGCGAAGCTATTTTAACCGACTTCGGCTTGGTCATGCTCTCTAACAGCATGGGAAGTACCACAATCGGTAGCTCTTTTGGAACACCTTACTACATGGCTCCCGAACAAGCAATGTCTGCCTCAGATGCTTCCCATGCGAGTGATATTTATTCATTGGGAGTTATCCTATTTGAAATGATTGCTGGTACCCCTCCTTATGTAGCTGACTCTCCATTGGGAGTAGCCTTGAAACATATCAGTGACCCTGTTCCAAATATTCAAAATTTTGTAGCCGATACCCCCGACACCGTGAACGCTGTTATTCAAAAGGCTATGGCAAAAGCCCCTCAAGACCGTTTTACCACAGCTACAGAAATGGCTGAAACGCTTACTCAAGTATGGGATTTGAAGGAAATACAAGAGTATAAATCACTTGGGATTGCCTTAGTTCACCGTAAAGATACGGCATTATTAGTTCAACGCGGCAATACACCATCTCCTACAAGAAAAATTCCCCAATTTATTTGGGGGATGGTAATTGTGATGGTAATATTAATTATCGGGGGATTGTTTAATATCTTTCAGGTTAATAGTGCCAATAGTGATTCTAGTACACCATTTTCTTTGACATCACAGCCTAATATTATAGTTGATATTCCAACACCAACCCCGACCGCGACATTTACTGCAACCCCTTCTGCAATGCCTACGAACACACCTACTCCCAACCTTGAAATCACAGATTTGCCTATAGCCATACCATCTACCTCTACCTCAACCTTGACACCTACCGACACATCAACGCACACACCGATTCCACCTACAGAAACTCCCACAACAATACCTCCAACAATAATCCCAACCTATACTCCTGCACCTACTAACACACAATTGTTTTTAATTTCGCCCACGCCAATCGCAAAATCATACACAAATTATGAAAACTTAAAGGGACAAATACTCTTTAAGTCAAATCGAGGAGGACGAGTGGAAATCTATCGCATGAATCCTGACGGTTCTGACCAGCAAGCTATCGGGGTAGATTATGCCTATTTATATAACGACGCTATACGTTGGGAGTCCTACTCACCCGATGGCACTGAAATTCTTGTTGTGCGGGGCGATGGCGAACAAACTGATTTATGGCGTGCATTTCTTGTCCAGCATAAGAGCGAACTTAAGATTACTAACGACCTGGCTCCCGATTATGACCCTGTGTGGTCACCCGTAGATAATCGGATAGCATTCGTATCAGAACGAACAGGAAACGGTGATATATACGTTTTGGACCTAAATGGCAGCTCCATCATTCGCATGATTTATAACGAAGTTGATTTCGATAAACATCCAAGTTGGTCACCCGATGGACAGCAAATTGTCTATTGGTCTAATCGCGGCTGGAACAATAACCGTCAAATTTGGGTACTTCACCTTGAGACTAAAGAGACCCTTAGTTTATCTAACAATCCTTATGAAGATTGGGACCCAGTTTGGGTGAAATAGCATTTTGTTAGACCTAGTTTTTAGAAACCTAGCATTTTGTTAGACCTGACAGGTTTTTTAAAAACCTGTCAGGTCTGGATCTAGGTTTATAATGAACCCCAAAAACTAGACCACAAGTTAAGTAAGAAATATAATGAAGAGAAATCAAAAACTTGTGGAGGAAAAATGTCTAAAAAGCGAAAACGACATACAGCAAAGTTTAAGTTTGAAGTGGCACTAGAGGCCATAAAAGAAGAAACAACG
>NBMH01000078.1 GCA_002084875.1 Anaerolineaceae bacterium 4572_78
TATTTTGAAATAAGATTTTCCTCATGAAAAGTTGTCCATCATGGCGACCAATATGGAGAAACACTAAATCATGAATCCAACAAAGCCTAGGCTCTTTGACCAAAACAAAAAAGGATTTTTTATGAACAATCTAACAATAAGCGAAGTAAAAAATAATTTTGCTACAATTATATCGCGTACAGGTAGTGGTGAACGTTTTGTCATACAACAACACCAGCAACCAGTTGCGGTATTGATGAGTAACATAGACTTTATCCATTTAGAGAAGGTAACTCAATTAGCTCATCGGTTAGTGATTCTGCTGGGGCAATCCATTGAGGTGCTGCACAAAATTGAATCAGGTGAGCTTCATCCTACAATGGCCGCTTATGGTTTGTGGCAAGATGAACCTGATTTTGTCAGCCTTGTTGATGAAATCATAGAAAATCGTCAAAATCAACCCTTGCGTACAGAGGTAGCTTATGAAGTTGATGGATAGTGATCATTGTATTGCCATTTTACGAGGTAGGTTGAACTTGCAAGGAAAGATTGATTCTGATGAAGTACTTGCAGTTACCACAGTTAGCATAGGAGAATTAACCCACGGAGCATACAAATCAGCAAGCCCTGTCAAGAATTTATCCCGTCTTGATGTGTTATTGGCAACAGTTAAAATTTTACAGTTTACAACTCAATCAGCACAAATATTTGGAAAGTTGAAAGCAATGCTAGAAAAAAAAGGGCAACTACTTAGCGATTTGGATTTGCAAATTGCCAGTATTGCTCTTGAACATGGAGTTCCATTACTAACGCACAATCGCAAACATTTTGACCGTATTCCTAATTTGATTATTGAAGATTTGATGATATAACATCATTCGTTTGTTTCGGCAATTCGATGTAGTGTTGGATATAACATCAAACATGAGTTAGCAAAGTTGCCATTATCTCACTTATGATGTTTAATGATGTAGGAAAATTCTCATTACAAATTATTTCTTTCAAGGAGAACAATTATGGCTGAACAAAAAATAGGAACCGCTGACAATCCACTTCGAGTAGCTATTATCGGCTCAGGACCTGCTGGATTTTATGCGGCTGAAAGTTTACTTAAACAAAAAAATGTTGTGGTTGAAGTGGATGTGTTTGACCGCTTGCCAACTCCGTTTGGTTTAGTGCGGGCAGGAGTTGCTCCTGACCACTTGAAGATTAAATCGGTTACGAAAGCGTTTGACCGAACGGCTAAAAAACCGAATTTCCGTTTTTTTGGTAATGTGGAGCTCGGTAAAGATATTAATGTGGAAGATTTACATCAATATTACCATCAAATTTTGTATTCCACTGGTACAGAAGGCGACCGAATGTTAAACATTCCTGGTGAAGACCTGAATAATATTCATTCGGCAAGAGAATTTGTGGCATGGTACAATGGACATCCCGATTACAAAGATTATGAATTTGACTTATCGCAAGAAAAAGCGGCTGTGATAGGTGTAGGAAATGTGGCAGTTGATGTGGCTCGCATTTTATGTCGCACTACCGAAGAATTACACAAATCTGACATGGCAACCCATGCCATTGAAGCTTTGGCTAAAAGCAACATAAAGGAGGTTTACATTCTTGGTCGACGCGGCATTGCTCAAGCGGCTTTTACCAATAGCGAAATTCGTGAATTGGGTGAGATGATGGATGCTGATACCACTATCCCTGCCGCAGAAACTATGTTAGATGCGTTATCAGAATCAGACGTTAAGACTAAGAATAATAAAGCATTAAACAAGAAAATTGAAATTATACAAAACTATGCCGACCACGCTGGAACAGGAAAATCACGATTGTTGACTTTGCGTTTCCTAGTATCACCAGTAGAATTTATCGGAGATGATAACGGTAACATAAAAGCCATGCGAATAGTTAAGAATGAGCTATACGAAAAAGATGATGGCACCTTACGTCCTAGGGCAACGGAAAACTTTGAAGAAATACCTATCGGTTTAGTATTTCGTTCGGTGGGATATCGTGGTAAGCCATTACCAGGAGTGTTGTTCAAGGCGAGTTGGGGTACTATTCCCAATAGAAAGGGACGTATCTTCAATGAAGAAACGGAAGAGTTTGTACTCGGCGAGTACACTGCTGGTTGGATTAAACGTGGTCCGAGTGGTGTAGTCGGTACTAATAAAGCCGATGCTGTAGAAACCGTCAAATGCATGATGGAAGACCTAACAGAAAATAAAATCCTGTCACCATCTCATCCAGACAAAGAGGCGATTGAAATGCTTCTCAAAGAACGAAATGTGAAATACATTTCATACCAAGATTGGTTGAAGTTAGATGAGATAGAATTAGCCAAAGGAAAGGAACAAGGTCGTCCACGTGTGAAATTCGTGAGCATTGAAGATGTGCTAGCGTCTGTGGAAAAATAGCATAACGATTGAACTTCAATGGTTAGACCTGACATGTTTTAAAATCCTTTTATAGTTAAGACAAGAAAGGTTTTCGAAAACCTTTTTTGTCTGACCATTACCCCTCGTATGGTTGAGAAGTCATATTCTCTATACTTACTTATAGCATACGAAATCTAACTCACGGCACTGGCTCGATACAAAGTTTTTGCTAACAGCAAAGATTTTATACTGTCACTAAGCAAACTAAATTCCAATTCTACTACAACCACCACTTGTTAAAAAGATTACAGACATAAGAAGTTTTAGAAACTGCCCCTGTCTTTTGATTATCCTTCAGGTAAAAAACGATGATTTTCATGAATTTTTCAGTAAAAACATATTTTTTTTGAGAAAAAGCTAAAATTTCTTTAAATTTCTTTAAAAAGGGGTTGACAAATCATCTCAAAGTATGATATAATAGCTTTTGTGTTAAAATTACGTAGGTTAACAGTATCGTCGAAAAAATCTAGCAGTTATAATCTGTTTATTATACGAGTCAATGTAGGACAACCAAGTTCCTTTGAGGGGCTTGGTTTCTCTATTGCTTGTTATTTTAGTAGTTTATAGTTGCTATAATTTTTGTTACAATTGTGCTAGGTGCAGTAACTTGCCCTAGCCTTATTATTTTATAGAATTTGATGAGGTTACAACTTATGGCAAGAAGAAAAAAACTGTCCCAAAAAACATTGAATAAAAGCACTACCCTTATGATGATGGATTCATCGGATACAATCAATCATTTAATGGTAAAAGTGAAAAATCAAGGCTACCTAATCACCGAAGATTTGTTAGCTGTTGTTCCCGAAGCGGAAGAAAATATTAGTCAACTTGAAGAAATCTTTATTCAGCTCATTAATCAGGGTATTAAAGTTTATTCAGATGCCGCAGAAGCCAGAGAGGACTTACGGTTAAAAAAGAATAGTCAACAACTCCCTCGATTTGATGTTGAGCCATATCCCTTCGATTTGAGTGCAATTGCCGCGGATGACACAATCAGTTTATATCTTAAAGAAATGGCTCAGGTCCCCCTGCTGACCTCGGAAGAAGAAGTAACCTTAGCCAAAAAACTTGAACGTGGCAACAGGGCAGCAAAAGAATTAAGAAGAGCTAGTTCTTCTAAATCTAAATCTGAACAAGCCAACAAATGTTGTAGAACAATTAGAGCAGGCGAAAATGCCCGCGACCATCTAATAAAAGCGAATACCCGCCTTGTTGTTAGCATTGCTAAGAAGTATATGGGACAAGGTGTGCCATTCTCTGACCTTATTCAAGAAGGTAATTTGGGGCTGATGAAAGCCGTTGAGAAATTTGATTACCGACGTGGCTACAAGTTTAGTACCTACGCTACATGGTGGATTAGGCAGGCTATTACGCGTGCTCTAGCCGACCAGGGACGCACCATCCGAGTGCCAGTCCACATGAGTGACCGCATTCGGAAATTGCATCAGATATCTCGGCAAATAGAGCAAAACTGGGGACGCAAACCCACCCCCGAAGAACTCGCTGTTGAAATGGAAATGGAACCGACCAAAGTACGCTGGATGTTACGTGTTAGTCGCCACCCCGTATCACTAGAACGTCCCGTTGGTGAAGAAGAAGATAGCGAACTTGGAAATTTTATAGAAGATGAAGAGGTACCAACCCCGCCCGATTCTGCTTATCACAGTCTATTACAAGAAAAACTTGAAGATGTATTATCGACTTTAACTCCTAGAGAAGCTCGCATTTTGCGTTTACGCTTTGGCTTGCAAAATGGTCGAAGTTATACCCTAGAAGAAGTAGGTAAGAAATTTGGTCTGACTCGTGAACGGATTCGGCAAATTGAAGGACAAGCACTGCGAAAATTACGCCATCCTCGCCGCTCACGACAACTGCGTGATTATTTGAATTAGAAGGTCAACGACCCACGACTAGAAGTCGGGGGCTTGCAGGAGCAATTCTGCAAGCTCCAAGTTGACCAGACTCAGTCTTTTTGAAAGGCTACGTTACCGTAGAAAGCTATACTAAAAACGGGTACAAAGTAACATTTTCATGAAGATGTCTTACTGGAGCGTCAAAGCTTGCTTTGACAGTCAAGACAAGAAAGGTTTTTGAAAACCTTTCTTGTCTAACCATAGTCCCGTGCAAGGCTACGCCAAAGAGCACTGGATAGATGCGGTTTGTGTTGGTGAGACAGGCGAACAGGTGCAAATCCCTGCCTGTCTCAAACCGATTAAAATCAAAGCAGTATGTAGAGGTAGTCGTCAAATGTGCCGAGTAAACAAGTACGGCTTTCCACGGCAATTTTCGAGTCAACAAAATAGACATGAATTGGAAATACTGTCAATTGATACAAGGTGCGGATGGCTACGAATACAGTTTTTAATTCAAAACTATCACCCCACTAGAAGTGTGTCGGGTAGGAAATCATATTTAAGGCAAAACGGCTGGTTTCTATGGAATGGGAGAATGTCGAAAATCAAGCTAGAGGATTTTGTGAACCGTAAACGTTTATTTGACATCTTAAGAATAATCGTTAGTATCGCCCTCATTTATTTTATCTTCATAATCGTTGACAGAGATAAACTGACAGATATATTTCACAATGCTCACAGAGGTTGGATAATTGCTTCATTAGCGTTGAGCTTAATTGGGGTGGTCATTCGAGGCTGGCGTTGGCAAATACTGCTAAATGTTCTTGGTGTGCATGTGCCGATAGCGGAACTAGTTAATATTTATTTCATCGGCTTTTTATTTAACAACCTCCTGCCAAGCGGTCTTGGTGGTGATGCCATTCGCATGATAGAATTGAAAAAATATAGCGAGAATATCAGCGATGTTGTTACCAGTGTGTTAGTTGACCGTTTAATTGGTTTATTCGGGGGATTAACGTTAGCCTTAATTGCCCTCGCCTTTCGTTGGGATACGGTGCCTTATGAGATAGCAGTTAGCAGTGTTATTGTTTTTGGGGGGATAATGCTTGTCGGTTTTCTACTGGTGAATCGCTCCCTTTACCTTGCCTTACAAAAAATCAGTCCTATTAAAAAAATCGCTGGTATACCATTCATTAATAATCTTTTCGAGTCATTTCAAACTTATAATTTAAAGGCTTTATGGCAATCATTTCTTGTTTCAATTTTGTTTAACATCAGTCTTATTGCCATGAATGTTACCATAGGATGGAGTTTGGGAATAGACATCGCACTTGTTCATTACCTTGTGTTTGTTCCAATTGCAGGCATGATGTTGATTTTGCCAGTTTCACTGGGCGGGCTTGGGGTGCGAGAGGGAACATACATCATGCTATTTGAGCAAGTTGGTGTTCCTCAAGAAATTGGCTTTGGAATTGGTTTGCTGGTTTTTGCTTTAGGGAATCTTGCTCCTGGCTTAGTCGGTGGTGTAATTTATCTGTGGCGTGGTTCAAAAAACTTCATAGTGCATCGTAACCTAAATAAGGAAAAATTATGACTATTGTGCGATTTGTTTTTAGATTTATAGTATTCATGGTTGGTATTAGTGCTATTGGGGTCATTATTGGAATTGGAGTTACATTTTATCAAAATAGCGTTGACCTGGCACCAATCATAATCTCAGATGGCGATTCTGCTGTTGATGAACCTCCACAAAATTTAGAAGATGTAGCTATTGGTGTTTATTTACAAAGTCGGGCAAAAAAAATTAGTACGCCTCTTTCGGATGACCCTTCAATTGTTCTTTTTACTGTTGAGGGAGGAGAGTCTGCTCTTTCCATTGGTGAGCGATTAGTTGGGTTGAGCTTAATTATAGATGCTGAACTTTTTCGCCGTTATGTTCAGTACTATGATATTGACAAACATTTGGAAGCAGGAGACTATGAATTACGGCGAAATATGAGTATGAAAGAAATTGCAGAAGTGTTGCAAAAAGCTAATTTTGAAGAAGTATTCGTTACAATTCCCGAAGGGTGGCGAGCAGAACAAGTTGCAGAACATCTCTCTAAAGAAAATATCATGGATGGCAATGATTTTCTCATTGCTGTTCAGCAAGGAACATTAGTCAATCATAAAATCTTAACTGACCGACCGAGTGGGCAATCTTATGAAGGGTACTTATTTCCAGACACCTATCGTTTGCCAATTAATGCTAGTCCCGAAGATTTAATCGGTCGCATGCTCGATAACCTTTCCAAAAAATTGCCCCCCGATACAACCGAATTGGCAACTAAGCAAAACATGAATCTTTATCAAATCCTAACAATTGCTTCAATTGTGGAACGTGAAGCAGTCATTTCAAAAGAACGCCCCATCATTGCTAGTGTATATATCAACCGTATCAAAAAAGGAATGTATCTCCAGGCTGACGCAACTGTTCAGTATGCAATTGGATACCAACCTGAAAGTGACCAATGGTGGAAAACACCAGTCATGTTAGAAGAATATTCTGAAGTGAATTCGCCTTATAATACTTACCTCAATCCGAGCTTGCCGCCCGGCCCAATTGCTAATCCAGGTATTGCTTCTATCATCGCCACGCTTCAACCTGCCGAAACAAGTTATCTTTTCTATGTGGCTTTATCTGATGGAGAACATGTGTTTGCTGAAACTTATGAAGAGCATGCTGTTAATGTGGCGAATTATCAAGGGAGATAATTTTTTACATGGAAAAAGCAAGCTTTTGTACCCTAGAGTATCAAAGCTTGCTTTTTTGCTCCATGATGAATTACTTGACTGTAATTACTAACGGCTCATGGCTAGTGTCTTTGTCGTTGATGTCAACATCAACCAGCCAGTAGGTGTAGGTTTGACCAGCAACTACATCATTATCTCTGAAGGCATAGCTGGCACCATTACTTTGACCGTTTGCCTCGCTAGCGACAAAGCTTATTTCTATTGCATCCGATATGTTAGGCATGGAAACCTGACCTACACTTCGTAGGATGCGGAATCCGTATGTGTCAATCTCAACTGCGGTTTCCCATGCTAAGACTACATGACCTTTGACTTGATGTACCTCATAAGAAAGGAGGTCAATGGCAACTGGTGTCATTACACTCTTTACTATCAATGGTAGATATACATCATAAATTTGTGGCGGTTCAGGTCGTTGCACACATGGACCCATCAATGCTAGGGTGATTTGTGCATCGTTGAAACGAACAACCACATTTTCGTTTGCTACTACTAGGCTGTAATTCGACAATGGTGTCCACCGTAAGGTAAGCCCGTCGAATTTGGCAGGGTAGAGTTGGTCAGGCGTAATCCCCATGTTAGCCAGTTCGGCAGCATCATACGGGAAGGTGACTATAGCATCATTTTGCAATGGTGCCACTATCGGGCGGTTCGAGCCATTTTCAATAAAGCTAATGGCATACGGACCATCAAGTACAATGTTACAACTCACATCTGGTAATGATGTTGGTAAGACGGACATGCTTACATCTGGCTCATTACTTGGAACTGCGTTAGGTGGTATGTTAATCACCACCGTTTCAGTTACGTTTGTATCAGGAATTGGTATCGAAATACCGCCGCCGACATCGGGGTCAATGATGATGATTGGTGGTTCAGGCGGAACTGGTATCGGTAATAATACTAAATCTGGACCATCAATGTGCAGTGTTATCTGCGTCGTAGCGGTCATGAGTTCTGTATCGGCATAATCATCGCCGTTTTCATCCTCATAAGCCCCTGATATTATCCAGTCCATGTCAGTCTCGGCAACACACAACAGATAACAGCCATCGCCTTGCCCCAGTCGCATATACTTGACCATCTCTAACTAATTCGCCATCTTCACTGAAGACTTGACCGACTATGCTTACTGTGCGTGACCGTGCCTCGAATGTAAGTTCTGTCTGAAGACTTGACCGACTATGCTTACTGTGCGTGACCGTGCCTCGAATGTAAGTTCTGTCACGTCAAAACCGATGGCTTGAGCAGCTGGTGGCATGGTCGCTGGTGCATCGGCTGAATTACCAAATTCAACTTTAGCACTTAAGGGCATTGGCGGGTCAAGGCTTGCCTTGGCTGTCAAACCAAGGTCTGACGCTCCAGTTTGCTTTGGCATGAATTCGCTCCAAGCCATATCTATGATTGGACACAGGCTCTTGTAACCTGGCACTTTGATACATTCGTCGGTTCTAACTCCATTATCATAATCAACCGTAACGTAAGTCGGATAGTAATCCGTATCACCTGTTTGGTTGGCAATTGAAGTCACGGTAACCTCGAATGAACGACCACGTTGCAAGTAGATGTTGCTATTGATTGACTGATTACTTTGGAGGCTAATATTCGAGGCAAAAACTGCCTTTGGTAAGAATTTATCTTGAACCAATACTTCGCCTGTGGTCAAGGCTAATTTGTAATTGATGGTGAAATCACCCACGCCTACATCGGTAAATTCAAAGCTACCATCGGGATTAATCATGGTTGAGCGACTAGATGTTACATCACTAAGCGGTATCAAAGTAACCTTTCCATCTAAGTCAACTACTGGTTGATTATTTTCGGGGTCAAGCATGTTACCGCTTAGAACACCGTTATTTTCCTCAACAGTAAATATGTCTAAACCTTCACCTGTAGTTTCTATGTTGATGAGACTGTAGGCAGCATTTTCTGACAAGTCTATGCCGACTTCACAATCGGGACAATTAACTGGTAAAGCTAAGAAGAACTCGTCATCGTTGATACCTGTTGAAGCTATGCGTTGATTTTCATCAGGTCTGGTGAGATAGAGTACTGCCGCTACTTCAACGTTATTTCCATTGGTATTCACGAATTGTCCGCGTAGCAATTGGCTTGACTTTGTGAGTTCAAAGTCGATGTTGGCGAAACGATTGCTACCGCTAAGTGTGGCAAGTTCGCCTTGTCCTTCGAATAGATAATTGCTATCGCCAGTTAAAGCTGGTTTTATTAACCATTCGCCAGGCGGCACGCTTAAGCTGTATCTACCTAAGTAATCGGACTCGACGGTAAACCAACCACCACCATTTTGTTGCCAAGCAACTACTCTGATGTATGGTACGGGGTTGCCGTCTTGGTCGGTTAGTGTACCAGTAATGCTGGTTATACGTTGAATTAACTCCACGTTACCAACATCAATATTTTCACCATTAACTACTTGGTCAGGTATACCTAAGCCTGCTAAGGTGGGATGGAATTGTTCACTTAACCATGTGCTGACTTTGTAAGTGCTGTTTATGACGGGGACGCTAAATGCTCCACTTGCTTGCAGATAGACATAGTAGAAACGTGAATTGTCGCTATCCCAAACATCTATGGCAGCATCCAGACGACCATCTGAACCAAGCAATGGCTGACCATCAGGACGAACAACTGTCCCTGTTAAGAAGGCTTCGGCTCGTTGACCATTGAAGTTAGCATAAATGGTTTCTGCTACTGTAGCTACTTCGGTAAATTGAATATGTTGTGGATTACCTGTAAATATCCAATCTGATTTGCCAAAGTAATCAACCAGTGGTTGGATTTGCCAGGGGTGGTCTGTTACTGGAGTAGCATAGTCACCTTGTTCGTCGGTTTCAGCAATGATGAACAAGCCTGAGCTATCCAATGCTCGTACCAAAACTCTCCCATCTTGAACTGGTGAGCCATCTTCATAAGTCAGTTTACCCCAAATTAACTTTGCTGGTTTTGGCAATAATGTCTTTCCTAAATCTTGGATATAGCTATCTATCGTGAAATTAATAGGTGCCACAAAGTGTGGGAAGACATATTCGTAATAACCTTCAGGCAAATACTCAACGAATAAACCATATTCTTTACCTTGAGGCAACGTACCAAAACTGAAGTAACCTTCTTCATCAGAAAAGACAAGCCATGATGGTTGGTCGTTATCAGGTTCACCTAACATGTCTAAGGTACGAATGACTATACCTGCTCCGCTAACACCTGTTTCGGTATCATCACCTAATACTAAATGTCCTTCCAAGTTTGGTCGAGAGATAACCAACGGATTCGGTACTTGATACGGTGATGGATGGAAACTTAAATCCACTTCATTCGAGAAGACGGGCGGTAAGTATCCAAAGTAGAAGTATTGGCTCGAATCGAGATAATTAGCGTACATGCCTCCAATCGGTGGATATGCCACTAACACATATTGTGATGTTTCATCCAATCCAGTCAGGACATATTCGCCTATATCATTGGTAGTCGCTAAAAAGTGACCGACAATTTGTCCACCTTGAAGTTGGAAAGCTATCACATCAGCTTGGTAGACGGGGGTGCCAGCATCGGTTTGGACAATGCCCTGTATGATGCCATTACCTTCTTCTGCAAAAGATAAATCTTTTGTACTCCTAAGTGATGAACGTTGTTGAATAATTGTTCTTAGCTTTTGCTGATGAGCTACTGCTTTGTAAGGACTCTTCATGCGTTGGCTAAATCCATAAGGCATGGCGAATCCGTTACTTGTCAAAGCAAGCGTTGACGCTCCTGAGTCTGAAATGACATCAATACAATCATAAGGACAGAGCAGTTCCGTTTCAGGTATGTCTGTCGGGATTTGTGGACGTGGCTTAAATTCCATTGTGCTTTCACACGCCGTCTGAGCATCGGCTATGACTCCATAATCATCAGCCATGACGCTTTCAAAGGTGCTGACTGAATAATGAACTTGGTATGTTTCGCCTATCTCAAGATGATTCTTATTCCAGACAACATCTCCCATTATCACACGACCATCGTTATCAGCCGATATGAAGTTGGTATTTTCTGGCACTTGAGCATAGATATACAAGCCGTAAGCTGCACCTGTGCCTGTATTTTCTATGGACATGGTGTATGTTACGATATAACCATCTTCGGTTGGGTCGCCTACCAGTTCATCAGGTGCAGTTAGTTCTACATCCAAATTCGGCGATGGACAATCTGGCATGATGATTTCTACTGTACAACCTTCGGCGATTATGTCGCCCTTGTATGGACTGACTGTGTAGGTGTAAGTTTGTCCACCAGTCAATTCGTACATGTCAAGGTAAGTCATCACATCTGCTACAACTTCTGCAAATGGATTGCCATAACTTTTCATCGGTGCTACATTTAGATAAAATCCATCAATACTGGCTCCATCATCATAACTCCAATTCAAGCGAGTTTGATATGGCTCACTACCTGCCATCTCTGCCGTCAAATCATAACAACTTATCAGGCTAATTGGATTGATGCTTATCGTTATCACCGCCGTATCTCGCAATCCGTCAGGGTCTGTTACGATATACTCAAAGGTGTCGCTAAACGGTTCACCTGTATATTCACCAGTTGGCGTGTAGATAAACTCACCCGTGCTGGTGATTATCGTTACATCACTTGGGGCGATAACTGGTACTAGCTCGTAGATAAGCGGGTCGCCGTCAGGGTCAGTCGCTATCAGCGTGTCGCTGACGGGCATGTTCTCATCTGTGATATACTTAGCATCCATTGCCACTGGTGGCAAGTTGACGTTGTCTATTATAATTGATATCACCGCTTGGTTACTTAATCCACCAGTATCAGTTACATCAAATTCAAACACATCTTGACCGACATAACCTGTATTCGGAACGTAGATGAAGCTACCAATTGTATCGCTGATAATTTGAACCGTGCCATGTGCAGGTTGGACAACCACATCGTAAACAATGTAATCACCTTCTGGCTCATCGGGGTCACTACCAACCAAATTACTGGAAACTGGTACATCCTCGTCAGTGATATACTCATTATCTTCTGCTATTGGTGGATCATTGACGGGTATAATAGTTATCGTGACCATTGCTGTATCCGTCAAGCCGAAACTATCCTCGACCATGTACTCGAATACATCTTGACCATTGAAGCCTGCCGTCGATGTGTAGACAAATGTTCCCGTATTCGGATTAACGACTATTTCACCATCGCTAGTCGGCTCAATCACCTCGAAGCCACGGGTGGGTCATTTTGGGACTGAATAGTAATGGTTATCGTTGCCGTATCTGTCAAGTTTGTTGAGTCAATCACGATAAATGTGAAGACATCAACTCCATTGAAGCCTGGGAATGGCGTGTATGTGAAGCTACCAAGTTCGGCATTATCCACATTCACATCACCATTACTCGGCGGCGTATTGACATCATAAGTTAGACTATCGCCATAAATTTCGTCAGGGTCTTCGGCGGTGAAATTGGCACTGACGGGTGTATCTTCGGGGGTACCGAATGTATCATCATAGGCAACTGGTGGGTCATCTTGCGGTTGGATGATGATGACAATTGAATTTTCAGCGTTCAATGGCATAGTACCATCTGGCTCGCCCATATCAGTTACTCTAAATCTAAAATTATCGTAACCTGTGAAGTTCGGATTTGGCGTGTAGACAAACGTACAATCTGTCGAATCGCTAACCACTACGCCACCATATATTGGTTCAGTACCAATCGTGTAAGTTAATGGCGAACCTTCCACAGAGTCATTACCTACCAAGCATTTTGTAACAGCCACATCTTCATTTGTGATGTATGTCGCTGGCGAAGCATCAGGCGGGTCGTTTATCGGGATGACCGTAATTGTGACCACTGCCGTATCAGTGCCTGCATTATCATCAGTTATGCCGTAGGTAAACACATCCAAACCATTGTAATGCATGTCAGGTTGATACACAAAGTTTGGTGCAGACGGGTCAGTTATCGTTATCAGACCATGCAATGTTTGTGTTTCAATGCGATACTCGGCAACACCTACGCCTGTATCTGCTCCGCCATGCGTCAAGTCAGCCATGAAGGACATATCTTCATACGTTACCAGTTCCTTGATGTCAACCGCATCAAATGTAGCTAAAACACCCAACTCAAATTGGCACATGCTTTCCAGTTCACCATCGCTCAAGCGGATGAGAATATTTGCTACACCGTACTCATCGGGCAGAGGCGTAACCGTTACTGTTCGGCTGATACCATCGCCGCCAAAGACGATATTGCTATTCGGTACTAAGTCGGTATTGTTAGATTCGCCGATAAATATCAAATCAGCAAGGTCGTTATCGCTGTCGTCAATCATCAATGTAGCGGCTCCAAAAATGCCATCCTCACTGATTATCTCAACATCGTTTACGACACATGCTAATGTTGGCTCATCGTTTGATGCCGTAACGATTACATCTATCGTTTCCTCATTTGATTCGAGGTCATCGTCATCCTCGCAGATAAAGTTGAGGCTATCGGCATGATATTCGCTTCCATCATGATGATAGACAAGCCAGCCATTGATGACATCACGTTGGATTACTATGTCTGACAAGGCAAGCCTTATCCCTCCAAGCTCAAGCCAGCCATGTTCTGGTTCGGCTGTCAAGGTACACATCAAGGTCGGGTCGCTGTCATCAGGGTCGGTTGCTTTGAAGATGTCGTTGGTTATAATTTCATTGCCACCCTCATCAACCTCAACGACTTCATGCTTGATGATAATCGGCGGGTCGTTGACGGGTGTAATAGTTATCGTAATGGTACCTGTATCGGTGCCACCATAGCCGTCGTCAACCTCAAACTCAAAGACATCTTTTCCTACGTAATCTTCATTTGGCATGTAGCAGAACGTGCCACCTATCGGGTCAACGCCGACATTGCCATTACTTGCTGTCATGGATATCGTGTAAGTCAACGGGTCGTAATTCCAATCTGTTGCCACTAATTGCTCACACACTTCAGTATCTTCTGGCGTGATGTATTCGTCATCTTCTGCCACAGGTGGTGTGTTAATGACATGAATTGTTACCACTGCCGTATCTGCCAAACCTTCGGTATCGGTGACAACAAATGTAAAGTTATCATCGCCACGGAAACCATCATCGGGCGTATAACGGAAGTTGCATGCATCTTCGTCCAAGACTATTACTGTACCATTGCTGGGACCGGCGATAATGTCATAGACTAGATTATACAGTTCGTCCATGTCTTCGGCTCGCAAGCAAGCTGCCGTATTGGTACTGCTTATAAACTCTTCACCATAAACTGCGGTTCGTTCATAAGTCGTATATTCATCAGGATATGCCACTGGTGGATTGTTAGTTGTCTTGGGTGACAAAATGTTGATGATTATCGTAGCCGTATCCGTCAATCCTTCCGTATCTGTTACAACAAATGTAAACGTATCACTATCTTGAATTGTCGTTGTTGGATAGAAACAGAAGTTACCTGTTTGGGTCGATTCTAGTTGCAAGTTACCATCATCCACCAAACTTATATCCAGCAGACCATAATTTATGCGGTCGCCGTCAATGTCCTCACCACGCAGATATACATCACAAATTGGGGTGTCATAGCTGGTAGTGTAGACATCATCATAAGCTATCGGCGGGTCATTGTCGGGCTGAATTGTTATCGTAATTAAACCAACATCTCTTAACGTTGTCGGGTCATCACGTAAACCAGCATCGGGTACAAATTGACCGTCATCCTCCGAC
This sequence comes from Anaerolineaceae bacterium 4572_78, assembly GCA_002084875.1. Taxonomy (GTDB): domain Bacteria; phylum Chloroflexota; class Anaerolineae; order 4572-78; family 4572-78; genus 4572-78. The sequence continues at coordinate 14,817 of NBMH01000078.1, forward strand.
TCAAATTCAAATCTGTCTTGACCATGATAGTTTGTATCAGGAGTATAAGTAAACCCATAACCGTTGTCATCAGCACCTGTACATGTGGGGTCAAGATAAATTGTTATGATGCCATTTTCGACAGACCCCACCCCAGTTCCTTCTCCTTCAAGAAGAGGGATAGTATCTAATGGACTGTCGCCCTCGACTGGGTCCATGGCTCGCAGACAACGACTAATCGGCGTGTCTTCGAGGGTGGTATATTCGTCATCGTAGGCAATTATGGCATCGTTTATCGGATGAACCGTTATCGTTACCACTGCTGTATCATTGTTAGAATTGGTATCTGTAACAATGTAGGTAAAATTATCCCAACCAAAGTAATGGAGGCTAGGCGTGTAAGTGAACAAACCTGCACTTGGGTCGGTCATGATAACCGTGCCATGCGTGGTTTGTGTTTCGACACCATAACCGTCAACCTCAATACCCGTGTCAGCTCCACCCTTGCTCAAATCGGCATGAAGTGGAGTATCCTCATCGGTTTCAAGGTCTTTAATATCTACCGCATCGTAGACGGGACGGACATTCAAATCAAAGTTGCATGTCGTCTGAGTGTCTGCATCCTGAACGATAATTGTGATTATCGCCGCACCATGTTGGTCTGGAGCAGGAGTGACCGTAATGGTACGGGATACACCTTCACCACCAAAGATTATGTTATCATTCGGTACCAGCGTAGTATTGCTTGATGTTGCATCCAATATCAGACCACTAACATCATTATCCACATCACCAATCACGAATGACAGCGGGTCACTAATTCCATCTTCATCCATCAAAGTATCCATGACACATTGTGGGATGGTCGGTGGGTCATTGATGGGTGTAATTTCTATCTTGACCGTATCGGTGATAGTACTGGCTCCATGCGGGTCCTCAAAGTAGCAATTGAACGTATCTAAGGTTGTTTCGGAACCGTCATGCACATAGATTACTCGACCATTATCCAAATCATCTTGGGTAAATGTTGAACCTATGATTAACAGGGTTCGTGGGTCGCCTTCAAGATACAAGCTACCATGTTCCGTAACACGAGTAATCGTACAGAACAAAATCTTGTCATCATCGTCGGGGTCTTCTGCTTTGAAATCCTCATCCTCAATCGGTTCTTCGCCACCTTCTTTCACCGTATCAGTAATGTTACGTGTGATTACAGGTGGGTCATTTATCGGTGTAACGTTAAGCGTTATCACGTTTGTATCAGTCAAGCCATCAGAGTCTTCTACCTCGAAAGTAAAGGTATCCTGCGGCGGACTGTTATAATTTTCATCAGGCATGTAGCAGAAGCGACCAGTATCAGCATTCTCAACGGTTGCATCGCCATAAGTTGTCCCATCAACAATAACATATCGGAGTTTGTCACCGTCAATATCCATCGCCTCAAGGTTCGCACACACTTCCGTTTCTTCGGTTGTGATGTACTCATGCGGATAAGCAATTGGTGGGTCATTGGTTGGCGTGATGTGAATGGTAATAACGGCGGTATCTGTTAGACGAGTTGTATCGGTTAGTTCGCCAGTATCTTTGACCATGTATACAAATACATCATCGCCATTGTAATCTTTATCAGGTGTGTAAGTGTAATCACAAGTAGTATTATTTGAGGCTACACCTGTTCCATTACTTGCTTTGCTAAAGATGGTATAAGTTAAATCAGATGTTTCAGTTACCTGATAGTTTTCACCATCGACCATTGATTCAGCATCGAAACAAACACCTGTTAAGGATTCATCTTCATTGATGGTATATTCATCATCATAAGCTTTTGGTGGGTCGTTGACAGGATGAACTTTTATCAGCCCATCAGTAGCGTCACCACCATCAATACTATATTGGAATGTTACTAAATCTGTTCCCATATTATTATGAGCATGAGGCACATAATAAATTTCGCCAGTATTAGAATAAACCAATGTCAACGTACCAGTTGAGGCATCCGTGACGATTGCATAAGTTACCGTATCAACTCCTAAATCACCATTTAATGGTGTATCTTCGTAAGTTTCTAAATCAGTAACAGGCAAGGCAACAGGTTTAACATTCAAATTGAAATTACATGAAACGGTATGAGCGGGTGCAGTGCTGTTATCAATAATGCTAATCGTAATGCGAGCGACACCAAACTCATGAGTTTCAGAGTTGCTATCATCAGCAGGTGTTATCACCACCTCAACATTCGCACCAACAATATTTGCGGCGATATTATCTACTGGAACAAGAGTAGTATTATCAGAATTTTTAGCTACCGTGAAAGTAGTAATCACTTCTTCAGGGTCAGTAATCGCCAGCGAAATTATACCAGTGGTTACATTTTCATTAGTAGATTGGTCAGCCACACATGCCAATGTCGGCGGGTCGTTTTCTGGCGTGATGATAATTGGTATTTTGCGGTCGGGGTCGGTTGGTGTATCACCATCCTCGTCCTTAAACGTACAATCAAATTCATCATAAGTAGTTTGGGTATCATCATGCTGGTAAACAATACGACCCATGTTCACATCATCTTGAGTGAACGTCATGCCAACTGTAGCAGTAATACCACTAATGTAAAGCCAACCATTTGAAGGAATTGAATCTAATGTACAGTATACTGCATCACCATCACCATCGAGGTCATCCGATGTAATCTTAGTTGTAGTGATAGGAATACGTCCACCTTCGGTAATCATTACCGTATTGGTCATGACCGTCGGCGGGTCATTGACTGGTATAATTGTTAATGGTGCTTCACACATCTTAGCAACTTCACCATCATTGACAGTTACCTTGATATTTGCAGTCCCATGTGCATTACCAACAAGGGCAATATCTAAAGTACGCGTTACAATACCTGTACCAGTTGAGTCAATCACACTTGCCACCAAGTTATCATTATCGCTGATGGCTGAAATGACGAAAGTGGTTTCGTCATCATCCTCATCGCTAAGGATGACGGTCATGCTTGGGCTGCCATCCTCGATAACTGTAACGGTATCAATGATACATGTCGGTGGGTCATTAACTGGTGTAATGTTAATATCCACTTCCGCATCGGGGGCGGAGTGAGCATCCTCATCATCCTTATAATCACATGTAAAGACATCGGTATAATTTTCGGTACCGTCATGTTTGTAGACCAAACGCCCATCGTCAATATCCCTTTGAGCAAATGTATCATCAACGGCAAGAGCATTAGACAAACCACCTTCTTCACGTAGATGGAGGCTACCATGTGTTGGTACTTCGGTTATAGTACAAACTAATAACGGGTCATCATCGTCGGGGTCTTCACCACGTAAAGTCGTCTTTGGAATTTCTTTCAGTCCACCCTCGGGAACATCCTCTTCACCACCAAAAGCATCGGGTGGGTCATTGACAGGGTCAACAGTTAAGGCGGTCACACAATCTTTGCTTAATTTACCATCACTGACCTTAAATGCAATACTGGTTTGACCATAAGCATTTTCCTGTGGAGTGATGGTTGCGGTATATGTTGCACCTGAACCGTTAATGACGATATTTTTATTTGGAACTAATTTTTGATTACTTGATTTTGCGGTAGGAATTTCAAAGTCGGCGACATCACTATCGGCATCGGCGACTGTCAAGATGACAGTCCTACTGTCACCGTCTTCATCCATTAGTTCAGTTGCGGGACATGTTAAAGTCGGTGGGTCGGGTTCTTCTTCAATGGTGATATTGACTCGTCCTTCATTTAGGGAGTCGTCAACTAAATCGTTAGTATCATACTTGAAGAAGTCATCACCACTGTAATTGTCATCGGGGTCGTAGTAAACGCACCCCTCTTCATTTAATATTACATTAGCAGTCAAAATAGGCGTACTGCTCATTTGCCCTTCGTTAGCACATTGATACAACGTACCATGTGTAGGCAATTCTTGGATACGATAGATAAGGCTATCTTTTTCCAAATCACAGCCCATGAGACTTGCCATAACAGGGGTGTCTTCCATGCCTTCTAAATCTTTGACAAAGCCAGGAATATAATCAGTCCAAGCTAAACCACCATGTAAGATGAGGTCATGACTACCGATTTGATTATAGCTAACTTTGCCGTCTGTTTCCTTGAAACGCCATTCAGCTAACAGATTTTTGTATTGAACACCATCAGCACTAACGATAGATTCTTTACTTGCTTCAACATCATCGGCAGAGCGAGCCACATTCCATATACGGACATTAGCCAGTTTGCCTTCAAATGTAGCGTCATTGTATTCGCCAATGTTTATGGGCAAAGCACAATTGGAGACACGGTTGCCTCTGAACATGCTTTCAGATTTTTTGACACCATTCAGATAAAGTTTGCCTTGCCTGGTATTGTTGTCGAAAGTAACTGCTACATGATACCATTTATTTTCGGCTAAGGTACCGCCATTTAATTCAAGTCCCTCGCGGCTACCATTCCCCATGAAAAAATTAAGGTTGCCATTTGCTTGGACTTGCAAGACAAATTCAGCATTGGCATGTACGGGCGTACCCTCGATGTCGCCAACTTGGTCTGCGGGGTATTTGGCGATGATTGGAGCATCGCTTGCTTCGATACCTGGAACGTCATCGCTTGATTTGACAAAATAGAAAAGAGTCTCGATAGTCCAGCTATTCCCTTCATTGTTGATATCACACAAAGAGAACGGACTTTCAGGACCGTATGGGTCGCTGACATCGAGATATTCACCATCGCCAAAACTCATAGCCAATGCCCCACAATGACTGGCATAAGGAGCATCATTAACTTTGGTAACATCAATGTCACGTGAGTCGCCTGATGGATTAAGAACACCACATGCTAATGAAGCAGTTGCAGAGCGTTGAACTTCAAGCGGGGTATCTGAGCCGTTGAAGAACGTAACCGCTCGCAAGACAGCTTGCATGGATTCGGGAGTAGCATTCTCACTAAAATTGACTACCATATCAGCCATCACTCCAAACCCCTCTCTCACGGGGAGATGGGCAAGTTGGCTACCATTGAATGTAGCAACTTCTTTAGTGCCATAGCGGATGATGTTATTTTCAAAACTGACACCATCACCAGGAGCGTCAAGGTTTGCTTTGACAATCAATCCTAATCGGTCATTTTGCTTGGCACTGTCGCCAAGTGAAATAGTCAAAGTACATGTTTCATAATCAACCAAAGAACCTTTGCTTATTGTACCTTCATCAAAAATGGAAACAGGTTCCTCATTCTCGACAAAACGAATGGGTGAATCGGGAACATCAACCACTGGCGGTTCAGGGTCACACATATTAACGGTAACATCTTCAAACAGATTATCAGGTGTACCATCTTGGTCGCCATATTCGATGATGTAACCTCTAACGCGACTATCTTGGTCAGTCAGCAGATAACAGCCATCAGAATTTACGGCGGGATTTGTGCCTCCATTAACTACCTCACATGTCAAAGCATCACCAACATCAGCAAACCAAGTGAACTTATCAAGTTGGTTTTCTAGGAAGGCATACTCATCAGCCGAGCCTAGCGTAACAAGATAACCTGACATGCCAAGATATTGTCCATACTCTGCCTTTTCATTGGCGAGAGTCCAGTTAACGTTTACATCATCTTCTAAGGTAACATATTGATAATAGTGTCCTGTTCCGAAGGAGTACCATTTATAGTTACCCAAGATAAAAACAATCGTTCGAGGATTATTTTCATAGTCGGCATCAGAAGATGAGAAAACAACTTTACGCAGAATTTCTTGATAGAGTTCAGTGGAAGCCACGCCTTCAAAAATAAGGGTATCTTCCTCAACAGAACTAGCAGTAAATTCAAAGTCCTCAAGGTATCTTCCTGAATGGACTTGGACTTTAATTGATTGTTCAGTATCAAATCCATCAACAGTAACTTCAAAGGTAAAAGAATTATTCTTGAAGAAATCATCCGGGGATGTCGTTTCAAATTTCACACTTGGGAAACCAGGGTTACCGCTGTCGCTAGTATGAACGACATTGAAATTGTTATTACTATCAATCGAGAAACTTCCTTCAGCAGGGCTGACAACAGTCCAATCATTGATACCAAATGCGGCATAGCTAACCGCATTTTTGCAGTGGTTTTCGACAAGGAAACGAAGCATGGTAGTGCCATCTTCATTATTGGAATAACCCAACAATTCAACAGAATGACATTCCTTATCTTGTCGTTCAACGGTAGCACCCGCAGAACCGCCATATCGCCAATCAATATTATTGACAGTACCGCTATTTCCATTTTGCCCATAAATGCCTAAGAAATCAGTTTCGGCATTGAAGTTTTCAGTAATCCTGACGATGGCACCATCTAATGTAGCAAAGGGAGCATCATCATCGCTGAGGAGGATTGTCAGGAATAAGTGTCGCTGTAGGGGTCGGCGTATTGGTCGGCAAAGGAGTCGGAGTCGGACTGGCAGTATTAGTCGGTGTTGGAGTCAATGTCGGTGTGGGCGTATCCGTTGGCGGCAACGGAGTTGAAGTCCCCGTATTCGTTGGAGATGGTGTATCCGTTGGAGTCGGCGTAAATGTCGGACTCGGTGTCGGTGTAAATGTCGGTGTATTCGTAGGTGTGTCTGTTGGCAACGGAGTAGATGTATCCGTTGGCAATGGAGTATTAGTCGGCGTATCCGTCGGTACCGATGTAAATGTCGGAGTCATCGTTGGAGTTGACGTATTAGTCGGAGTCGGCGTATCCGTTGGAATCGGCGTAAATGTTGGAGTCGGTGTATCCGTCGGTGGCAGTGGAGTTGAAGTCCCCGTATTCGTCGGAGATGGTGTATCCGTTGGAGTTGATGTATTAGTTGGACTCGGAGTCTCCGTTGGAATCGGCGTAAATGTCGGAGTCGGGGTTGATGTATTAGTCGGGGTCGGTGGAGCCGATGTCGGAATTGGAGTACTTGTCGGCTCAGTAACAGGCTGATAACAGAAAGTGACTTCGGCTGATTCGGTATCATTATCCAACGAAATAGTCGGATTAACATCCGAAGTTAATAACCACATGCCGATATCAGGTCGATTAGCTACATTTTCTTGGACATAATAATCGCCAACTACAAAAGCATTAGCATCAAACAATAATGAGGATGCTCCTTCATCGTTGGTAATCCCACTAGCCTTAAAGCCATTAGTACTAGCACGATAAAGCCCATACTCAAAGCTAGCTAAGGCAGTATCCACAGAACCAGATACAGCAGGAATAGAAAGGGTAGCCATCATGGGAGTGCCACCTTGTCCTGCATGCAATGCCACTGGAATATCCACCCCAGACTCAAAGCCAGTTACCGTAATATCAAAATAATCTATCCCATCTAGTGGAAATTCTCCACAATTGTCATTATTGAATTTAACACTATTGAAACCAGGTTGTCCATTGGTTGCCATGTCATAAATACCATAGCCAACACCATTACCATTATAACTATAGTTATTAATAACCTTGTTCCAACCTAAAGTACCAAAGGCAACAAAACTAATGTTATATTTACAACCACTGCGAATGACCTTAAAACGTAGGTCGGTAGAGCCATCATCATTGGTTACAAAATTTTCAAGTCCAATCGTCCATTCGCCGACAGGATTTCCTTTTTGTAGACATTGCAAAACGACATCTTCAGATGGTGGGGCAGACGGAGAACATGAGCCATCGCCATCGGGATCTTCGTAAGCATTAGCCTTGACCACAGGAATTTGAACCACACCAAAAATAGCATAACAATCATCGTCTGATGATGCAACAGCTACTCCCTCATTGGAATCAGTGGTAGCAGACCAATTAGCTTGCAACTCATAACTCATTTTATAAGCACCACTTTCGATATGTTCAAAGGATGCTGAGCCACTACTAGTGGTATCTGAACCATCGGCAGAGGGGTCTGAACTTGTACCTAAGTACATGTTCCAGCCGTCTAATAACTCCTCACCCTCATCTTTAGTGCCATTCATATTGCGGTCATAGAACACTTGTCCAGTACATGTCCCAGTACTGATTTCTTGCCAACTAGCATTTCCTTTACCAAAGATATAACCACCAATTGGTTTACCCAACATCAAATTTTGTTTAGGATGAGTTGCCTGATTTACACCTTCAATAATCGTGCCAACGGGCAGAGTAGTGAAAGCCTTAGCAGTAATTTTGGCATTACCAGGAGTATCAGCCACAATGGTGAAAGTAGCTTCACCATTTTCATCGGTAGTCACAGAGTCTGTACTAAGTGTACCAAAATCGGTCAAGAGTTCAACATCTAAATTAGCAATAGGTTCAAGAGATGCACTCCCCGTCGCAGCAGCCTGCTCGGAAATAGTAAGGTCAGCCATCATGGGAGTGCCGCCTTGTCCCGCATGCAACGCTACTTGGACAGTGGCACCAGGCGTAAAGTTATTCACAGTCACCTCGAAAAATTCAATGCCATCTTGAGGGAACTCGCCACCAAAATCATTATTGAATTTAACGCTAGGAAAACCAGGTTGCCCATTGCTTTCCATGTTGTAGGCTCTAAGATTGATGACATCTCCCGAAAAAGTCGAGGCTTCAGCTGGAAGCACCTTCTGCCATCCTAGCGTACCGAAAGCGACAAAACTAATATTATACTGACATCCATTTCTGACCACTCTATACCTAATGGTAGTAGAATCATCATCATTAACAGTATATCCTTCAGAACCGATAATCCAACTTCCAACAGGATTACCCTTCCTCAAACATTGTAATTCAACTTCATTAGGAGTTGATGTAGATGATGAATCCATGCCAGGTCGTTGTTTGACTGTTACCGTAAATGGAACATCAGTGCCAGCCCTGACATTAAATTCATCAGTGGATTCTACGGTGATAATGGGAGGTCCCGCCCATGCAGTGCTACATGGCTTGTCCTCAACTTCGGCGATAATTTCCCATGCACGTTGCGATCCTGCAGTGTTATTATCAGGGATAAACCCATCAGAAAAATACCAAGCAGCCATCTGCCGCCCACCGATTTCGTTTTTAGTTAATGCTACCCCATTTTCATCAGGGACAGGGGGATATGTGTGGAAAAGATATTGCAACTCACAAGAATTTTCTCGTGAGGTTGCCACATATTCAACCCCTTTTCCTGTATGCGTATGAAAATCAACACAAAAAGCATTTGCAAACTCCGTTGAGCCATCTGGTTTATCAAATGGGAGTTGCATAAGGATTGACCAATTTGCGTAGTAATGCGTACCATTCATAGTACCATGCGTTGGTCCCTTTATCTTGTAAATAGAAAGATAGCCCGTTCGATATGGATTTGAATCCTCCGCCTCGTCGCTAGTAGTACTGTCTGTGGCATCGCCACTTCGTGGGTCACCTTTAGCCAGTACCGAACCAGTAAAAATCAAGGTCATCAAGACCATTAATAAGATTGTTGCCAATAAATTTGGCAGGTTAGCAAAAGATAAATCTTTTGCTGACCTATGATACAACGTATTCATTTTAATCTCCTAAAAATCAGTCATGGGAGGAAAATAATTAAACAAGAAAGGTTTTTAAAACCTTTCTTGTTTTAATCATAAAAAGTTTCCATACCGCGACAAATTCCTTCTTCTTAATTGGTAGTCACATAAAAAACATAATTTAGCCAACATGCCATGTCAAACACATAACGGATATACATAATCCTTTCTTGGTAATTATTCACTCCCTCTCATTAGCGGCACCACCCCTAGCCCCTCTCCCTATGGGGAAGAATAGCCACCTTCAACTCTTTTTCTACGATTACTCTACGCACAAGCGAAAAAACCGTGAAATCCTTTGTGGAGTAAATTTTACAATAAAAAACCGTGTTTTTTGTGCAGACATATATACAAAAACACGGAAACATACTACGTAAATTGACAACGTATCTGCAAAGATGTAACTATGAATTTGTCAATCTACTCAGACCTGACAGGTTTCAAAACCTGTCAGGTCTGGTTTTGAAAATAAGGTTTGTCAATCTACGGACGAGCGAAACCTTGATATCCAGAAAGCGACCCTGTTGAAGTAGCACCTGGTCCAGCCTTAATACTGGTTTTTACCTTAAGTCCACTTTTCTTAGAGATTTTCTTTGTAACAGTTAAACTGTTTTTTACTTTCTTTGACATAATAAAACCAATCCTTTGGCGACCACAAGGGTACGCCCCTACTAAAAATATTAGTGCGTATAGTACACCTAAAAAGATAAGAACGCAAATTAAAAACAAATTCTACTTACATTGTACCAAAAAAACGTGAAAGAATCGTGAAATTTGCCTTTTTAAGTGAAAATTAGTTAAAAAACTTTTAAATATCTATGTTCCCTTCATTTTCAACAAAACTGCAATCGTTTTCAACATGATTGTCATATCCAAACTTAAGGAACGATGTCGAATGTAATACAAATCATACTGCAATTTTGTCAAGGCATCTTCAATAGAACTACTGTAACGAAAATTTACTTGAGCCCAGCCCGTCAAGCCTGGCAACACCACATGACGAGAACGATAAAAAGGAATGTGTTGTTGTAATTCAGCTACAAAAACGGGTCTTTCAGGACGTGGTCCCACAAAACTCATCTCGCCGCGAATCACATTTATCAACTGTGGTAATTCATCCAAGCGTGTCCTACGTAAAAAATGTCCCACACGAGTAATACGTTTATCTGCTTGACTTGCCCATTTAGCCCCGCTATATTTTTCAGCATCGGGTATCATCGACCGTAACTTCCACACTTCAAAAGGAATACCGTATCTCCCCACTCTAATTTGACGATAAAAAATAGAACCTTGCGAGTCGAGATAAATAATAATTGCCAAAAAAGGCAACATCATGCTAAATATGATAAGACCGATAATCGCTAAAATACTATCGAGCAATCGTTTGAGAATAGGATACGGGTCAAAAACTGAACGTGGCTCCATCGGTAGCACAGTTGCCCAATGGTCGCCGATATGCCTGACTGGAACACGTCCCGTAATCTGCTCATATAAAATCGGCATGGGGATTATTGGTACCCCAATTTCATAGCAATCCATCAACCCATGAAAAATTATTTCAGTCATCATGTAGGGCGGATTTCCAGTCTGTCCTGTAGGACGATCATCTGTGGCTAAAATAATTTCGGACACATTCAATTGTTTGACAAGCCCTCGCAAACCATGTTCATGCTCTAAAATCGGTACACCGATGATGTCTGGAGGGTCAAGGTTTGTCTTGACTGTCAAAGCAAGCTTTGACGCTCCTGGTGCTTTGTCAGCAACACAACCGACCAAATTATAATGCGAAGCTAGACTACTACGGATTACACGAATAATTGCCTTGCTTGATTCACCCGTGCCAACAATCAATGCACGTCTTCGCCAGCCATGCCAGCCAATAACAGCCCGATGAGTCAATCGCCATAGTCCGATAAATGCTAGTGAAATAATACCGTAATATAAAATAAATAAACGTGGTAATGAATTTGGCGGGGAAAGGAAATAAATGCCTAAATACACAATCCAATTTAAAAGGGTAATTTGAAAAAGCCGCATGAGTGATGCTCGTAAATCGGCGGCAACACGTAAATTATAAAAATCATTGGCATGGGCTAAAATAAACCACAATAACGGTAGGGCAACAAACCATCTTATCTGTTCTAAAATAAAGACCTGAAACGATACTTTACTTCCAACTAATGCCCAAACTGCTAAGGAAATCAAAATGGCAATCGCAATCGCAAATAAATCTCCTACCATGAGAAGCATACGACGTTCTGATATTTGTAGCGATAAGGGGAATTTTGTCATCATCAAAATAATAATTTGCTTTTCTACTATTATAAAAGTACAATGGATATTGTATCATTTTTTTGCAAAATATACAAAACAAGACCAAATCATATATTAAAAATGAGACAAAACAAATCTATTTCACAAAAGACATTTAATATTAAACTAGACTCAAATCTAGCAGTGGTTCAGGCATTCGCCCAATTGAACGCCACCATCATTGATTTGGAAGAACTACTGGCAATGGGTTTGGATATCATCAATCAGTCATTTCCGTTTGATTTGCTAGCGGTTATGCATGTTTCTGAAAAATCAGGGAAGCTAACCCTTATTTCATATCTCTCTGAAAAGCCCAACACGATTTTAGAGATATTCAAGCCTTTTACCACAGAGGTGCTTAATAGTGGTTTAGCAATAGAACAAAAGCAAATTTCAGAAGATGGTTTAAACTATTCGTGTTTAATTGTTCCTGTGGCAACTGGGCGTTTGGTAACAGGCGTTTTTATCATTGCCAATTTTCACTTGTATAGCTTTAAACCTAGTGAAAGAGAATTATTCACCATTTTTGCCGAGCAGATAATGGTTGCTACTACCGTTTCCAAGTTGTACATTCGTAAACAACAACAGCAACAACAAGAGATTACCCGTCGCCAGATAGCCACTCACTTCCAAAAAATTTCGAGCATAATCAACAGTACACTGAATTTAAATGATGTGCTAAGATTGCTTTTAGAACACCTGCGAGTCATCGTTCCATATAGCAGTGCCTTAGTCATGTTGGTTAAGGGTTCGGGGTTGGTGATACAGGCCGTCGCTGGATTTGACAATTCGCTTAAGGGTGAACAAATCAATGTTGATGAGAACGTCATCTTAAAAGAAGTGTTATTACAAAAATATCCTGCAGTCTTTTCAGACATGACGAAAAATCAATTTTGGATGGCAGATAGCCCCAAATTTTTAAGCGAAGTGCGAGCCTGGATTGGGGCTCCTATCGTGGTGAAAAGCAAAATCATGGGCATTTTTACGCTCCATCATGACAAGCCAGGCTATTTTGATGGGGCGGATTTAGAATTGATATACACATTTGCCAACCAAGCAGCAATCGGTATTGAAAACGCTCTCCTTTATCAGCGTGAGCAAAATAAGGTTAAGCAATTTCAAATTATCCATCGTAGGTTGGATTATGAGTTTATTAGTATTTTTCTATATCGTAGTCAAACAAATTCACTGCACCTAAAAGCGGCTAGTGACCTATCTGCCCATGAAATACAGGAGTTAAATTTAACTTTCCCCTTAACAAAACCAACTCTTGTTACCGCTGTTGCCAATAAACAATCGGCATTGCTGGTGCATGATGTAACATCATTTGAGCCTTACATACCACATCCGATACGAAAGAGAATCCAATCAGAATTTTCGATTCCATTAGTTATCAAAGGAAATCTTATTGGCGTTTTTGATGTGCAGAGTGTTTATAAGCACACATTTTCTCCTGATGATGTCATGCTGGTTCAAACAGTTGCTGACCAAATCGCGGTGGCGATTGAAACTGCAAGTTTATTTGAACAACGAAATAAACGCATGGTTGAATTAAGCGTCTTTAATCAAATTGGTACAGACATTGCTGATATGTATGATTTAGATAACGTGCTAATCTCAATCTTAGAACGAATCAAAATGCTCTATCAAGTGGAAGGAGCATCATTATTAGTTTTGCGTGATGGGTTGCTTCATTTTGAAATTGCTTTAGGAATGTCAGGTCAAGTCATTCGACCTTTCACCTTAAAAGCTAACGAAGGATTTGCGGGCTGGGTGATTCAACACAAACGCCCCTTACGAGTCAGCAATGCCGCCGAAGACAAACGACATCATAAAGGAATTGACAAGGCAATTAACTTTACCACCCATACCTTATTAGCGGTTCCTGTGCAGATTCAAGGACAAATTTTAGGAGTTGTTGAAATCATGAACCGCATTGATGGTAACCATTTTACCCAAGAAGACGAGATAGTTTTATCATTTATCGCTTCAACAATTGCCGTAACATTAGAAAATGCACGACTCTTTAAAAAATTAACTAATTCAACCCTCAACGAACAATCGGCATGTTTATGAAGTCTCTAATAGTTTTTAATGGCGGTGGTGGTCATGTATGGACTTGCAGTCAATACCATCACTACCTTAATGGAGACAAATGAAAAACAAATATTTTAATCAAACTGTGAGTAACATTCGCACAATTTTACATGCCCTCCCCAAAGTAGAATTACATCGCCATCTTGAGGGAAGTGTACGCCTTTCTACTTTAGTAGAAATTGCTCATCAGACAAAGTTGGGAATACCGAATGTAGGTATTGAAAATTTAAGACCATTAGTACAAATGGTCGGACATGAGCCTGATTTTCAGGAGTTCTTGGCAAAATTTACTATTTTAAGAGAATTTTATAAGAGTCGCGAGGCGGTTTTACGAATTGCTTACGAAGTCGTTGCCGATGCGGCTTATGATAACATCAAATATCTTGAATTACGATTTAATCCAGTAGCTCAAGCAGCTAATCAAGGTTTTGCTCTTGAAGAAGTTACTGATTGGGTTGTTACAGCAGTAAACAAAGCTCAAGATGATTTTGATATTCAGGTCAGACTTATCATACAAATGGGTCGTCATGAACCTCAATTTGCTCGTAAACTAGCTGAATTAGCACTTGCTCATAAACATAAAGGTATCGTTGGGCTTGATTTAGCTGGAGATGAAAAACGCTTTTCAGCAGGAAAGTTTATTGACATCATGCGTTGGGCAAAAGGGCAGGGGTTGCATATCACTTCTCATGCTGGTGAATGTAGTAACTGTCCTGCATCGAATATTCTTGAAGCTGTTGAAGAAATCGGGGCAACTCGTATAGGGCATGGGATTAGTGCCATTCATGACTCTAAGGTAGTTAATTTGTTGAGACAGAAAAATATCACTCTAGAAATATGCCCAACGAGCAACCTACATACAAAAGTAATTGAAAATATACATCAGCATCCTTTACTTAATTTTCATCGAGCAGGGGTACTTGTGACAATTAACACAGATGACCCATTAATTTCAAACATTACGTTGACAGATGAATATCTGCTCGCTATACAAGAAATGGGTGTTACGTTTAGTGAACTTAAGGCAATGATTGTCAATGCTGCCAAAGCGACGTTTCTCCCACCAACAGAGCGTGTTAAATTGGTGAGCTGGTTTATAAAGACTTTACAACAGTATCACATGTAAAAATGATACAAGAAGGAGCATCAAAGTTTGCTTAGACAGTCAAGCAGGCTCCTTGACTTTCTAAGAAAGTGAACGATTACAAATTATGAGGGGATTTGAAAATTGGTTTCGTTAGTTCTATCTGTGTACATGCTTATCTTGATTTCGTTTTGTTCTTTCTTACTTTTGAACTCGACCTCATCCACGAGATTAGTAATTAAAAACATGCCCATTCCTCGAAAATCAGTTCGTTTTGAGCGGTCGGGTGGAGTGGGCGGCACAGATTTATGACCATTATCAATGATACTAATTTGTACATGGTTTGAAAAGACGGTTAGCATAATCAAGACTTTAAGATTGGATAAGAATGAATTGCCATGTTCCATCGCATTTGTACATGCCTCAGCAATAGCCGTTTTCAGGTCATTAATTCGCTCGCGGGGGAACCCCATTTTGAGAGCAATTGTTTCTACTGATACCATTGCTACTTTTTCATAACCAAGTTCACTAGGAATAGAAATTTCTATTGTACGTGGATTATTCGTTTGCATAAGAATTCCAGTTCAGACTTTTGATGTTTGGTAATAATCAAATATTTAACTTACAAGGATTCCGCAATTTTTTGCGGTATGTTTAATTTCAACACAAAGATAGTATATCACATTAACGCCAAATTATAAAAATTTTATTACAAAAAATTATGTTTTGTGGTATAATACAACTGATATTATATAATTTACAAAGGAAAGTGGTAATTTAGCCACTATTCACAGAATTTTGGAGCGATAAAGCTTGCTTTGCCATGTCAAATCGAGGTTTGGCGTTCCATGTTAGATAAAATGGTTGATTTTGATATTATGAACAACAATCTTTTTGATGTACTCAAAGAACGTGGTTTTATTGCTCAAACAACAAGCGATGAGATTCTAAGTGAAAAACTCACTAATGAGCAAATTACGTTTTACAATGGTTATGATGGTACAGCATCTAGCCTTCATGTTGGTAATTTAGTAACTATCATGGCAATGCTTCATTTGCAACGTGCAGGACATCGTCCCATTGTCATTATCGGCGGCGGGACAACCATGATTGGTGACCCAAGTGGCAAAACTGAAATGCGTCAAATGCTTGATGAAACTATTATTCATGCCAATGCCGAAGCAATTAAAACCCAACTGAATCGTTACATAAATTTTGATAATAGTCAAGCTATCTACATTAACAATGCGGATTGGCTTTTAGACTTAAACTACATTGCATTTTTACGTGATATAGGTCGCCATTTCAGCGTCAATCGCATGTTAGCCGCCGAAGCGTATAAACAACGTCTGGAACGTGGCTTAAGCTTCATTGAATTTAACTACCAAATTTTGCAAGCCTATGATTACCTTGAACTATATCGACGATATGGCTGTACCTTGCAAGTTGGTGGCGATGACCAATGGGGCAACCTTTTGGCAGGTGTTGATTTAATTCGCCGTATTGAAAGTGTAACTGTTCATGCTTTGACATATCCGCTACTGACTACAGCAGACGGTGCTAAAATGGGTAAAACTGCCGCTGGGGCAGTTTGGCTTGACCCCGATAAACTTAGTCCTTACGATTTTTATCAGTACTGGATAAATTGTGATGACCGAGATGTTGAGAAGCTACTTAAGATATTTACCTTTCTATCACTCGACGAAATTAAACACCTTGCCCTTTTGCAAGGGGCTGAACTTCGTCAAGCAAAACGTGTCTTGGCTTACGAAGTGACCAAAATCACGCATGGTGAATCAGAGGCAAGTGCCGCCGCAAAAACATCCCAAGCCGCCTTTGGAACTGGCAAAGATTTAACATCCATGCCAAGTACCATCATTACTGCTAGTAGGCTTGAAACAGGCTTAAGTATTTTAGAAATCTTCAACGAAGTTGGTTTAACAAAATCCCGCAACCAAGCTAGACGTATGATACAACAAGGTGGCATTTATGTCAATGATGAACGTGTAACTGATGTACAAGCCATGTTGACAAGTAATGATGTTACTGATAAAGGAATTTTACTTCGGGCGGGAAAGAAAAAATATCATAGAATTGAGGTGAAAAATGAATAAAAAACAAATAATTTTGTTTGTAGTAGTAACTATAACATTATTGGTCTTTTGTGCTACTTCAATTGCATTTGGAGTATTGGTTGTACAAGCTTTTGAATTTGATAGTGTTGCTTCATTTGGAGATGCTGTAGCAATTGTTCGAGTTGAGGGAACGATTACCGGTGGCAATCCACCCACCGACTTGTTTGGTAATGAATCAACCTCTGGAGCGTATAGCAATCGTATAATTCGGCAATTGAAAGAAGCTAATGAAGATACTAGTGTTAAAGCAGTTGTGTTGTATGTAGATTCACCTGGTGGTGGAGTTGTCGCCTCTGATGAGATTTACATGCAGATGACAAAAATGGAAAAACCCGTTGTCGTTTCAATGGGTACGTTGGCGGCTAGTGGTGGTTATTATATCAGTGCTCCCGCCGAAGAAATTTGGGCTAATCGTAATACCTTAACTGGTTCAATCGGAGTCATTGCTCAATTTATTAATATTGATGGCTTCATGGACGAATACGGAATTGAGGTCAGTACTATCAAAAGTGGTGT
>NBMH01000244.1 GCA_002084875.1 Anaerolineaceae bacterium 4572_78
ACAATGAAAATAGGATAATCGTCGGTATCATCCGTTAAATTTGTAATCAATTCATGAGAGGCAGTATCAAGCCAGTGGCTATCCTCTAAATGAAAAATAACAGGCTGGCGACAACTTTCGATAAGGAGTAGATTTTTAATGGCGGCGATGGTATTGTTATATCGTCCTTTCCCATCTAAACGCTCATACAATGAATCGCTCCAATACAATCCAAGCAATGCCCCTAAAATAGATTTTGTACGGATTAACTCATCGATAAGTTTGTGTGCTGTCAGAGCAAGCTCTGATGCTCCATGAGAAACAAAACTTGCTTTGTTACTTAGCTCATTAAAATGTTTTTCAAAAATCGCCTTATTTTCAGCAAGTGTGTTATTGGCTGATTGATTAAAATAGTACTTAAGAAAATAGACAAAGGGGTTGAATGGCTGTTGTAAGATTTCATCCGTTTCTGCTTGGAACCAGCTGACGGGTTGAGTTGTGTTATGAGTTTTCATCAATTGTTCAAATTCATAACACAAGCGTGATTTGCCGATTCCAGCTTCGCCGTAAACATAAGCAAATCCAGCAAACTTGCCCGCATGACCATTTGGAAAGATAGGTAGGGCGGCGGTCATGAGTCGGTGTAATTCAGACGGGCAGATAAATTAACTGCTGTTCCGAGTGTGGTATATTCACATCGTAACGGGATACCGACCATGCCCGCATACATCGAGCCATAAGCGATACCTGCTCGCCATTTTAAGGCTAACATGTTTTCGCAACTTGTCATATCTTCTTTTAAGGTAGATATAAAATTCAATGCCCTTCCGATATTATTTTCATAGGCAGTCGGTGCCCCGAAAAAGATGAGCATGTTCCCCCCTTTATCACCGAAATCTAAACGATTGAAATACCCACCAAAATCATCTACTGTTTCAATAACGTGAGTTACAAACATATCTAATTTTTCAACGGTATCCATGTTTGCTTGGAAGGAAATAAATACGCTGACCACATCTCGAAATTCGCCTTTCTGAGTGGCATTAAGCAAACTTTCAGAAAAGAAATCAGTTGGCAGAGAAGCATAAGGTGCAGGAAAATTTTGCTTAGGTAGGTTTGTGTCATGCAGGGTAATTAGTTTGGCATAATTTTCGTTGATGAGGTCAATTTCCAAAGTGCGACTTTGGAACTCCATAGTATCTAAAGGAAGGTGTGTTTGCAAATTATGGTCAAGGATAATATCGCCGCTTTCAGCCATGTTTTCAGCTTGTGTGCAACCATCAATGCCTGCCCCGCGATAAAAATAGGTGCGATGGTTTTCGGGACCGATAATACCCCATTCGACTTTACCATAAGAAAGTCCCATTTTCACCGAGAATGAGAAATCCCCATGCGATGTTTGTTGACATGCCTGACGAATAGACGATTCACGAATAATTTTAGCCGTCAGACAAACCGCAATTGGATTATCGGCAGGAAACACAGCCATGAAGGCATCACCTGCAAAACCAGCAATATATCCACCATTTTCATAAACTGCATGAATAATAGGCTGAAACACACGTTCAAGTATATCGGCTAAAATTTCGGCTCCTGCTTTGCCATATTGCATCAGAGTTTCGGTCATGTGTGTAAAGCCCGACATGTCCATGAACATTGTTGCCACCATGACATCGCCTGATAAATGATTTGCTTGATATTCATCATAAATAAAATGTGGAATAAGGTTATACATTATGTTCTCCCATGCTTTTTTAGAATTTCTTTATATGTAATTTTACCAGAAAATTAAATATTGTAAATTTATTTATTAGATTCTTTACTGGAGCATCAAAGCTTGTTTTGGCAATCAATGCAAGTCTTGACCTTCCAACACCAAAATTAAAATACATCGCATGAATTGGGAAAATGCGTCAAATTATGTATAATCAGATTACGAAAGAAAATACACTCAAAAAAAACATTTAATCAAGACCAATTGCTTACATCTATTAGTAATATTTTTAATATTAAAGCTATGTAGAACAGGCTGGAAGCCTGTTCCGTAGTTCTGTAGCCAAAATTATTTCATTTACTCGTCAAAAATATCATGAATATTATAACACCTAAAAACATAGAAAATTCTACGATTAGAGAACAATATCTTAATGCCTTACTCCACATGGCTGAACTGAAAAAATCAGAAGGTGCACAGTCCATTAAAGCAATTCTCCGTATAGCCGCAGGAGCGTTAGAAATAGATAAGGTAAGTGTGTGGCATGTCATTGAAGAAATGGATATGATTATTCGCCAGTATTTGTATGAATCACAGTCTAATCATTTTTCCGAAAAACCAATAACTCATAATATTAATGAACGTTCACCCTTTCTTGATACAATTCGGAAAAATCAAGTTGTTATCATAAACAATGTTCATACAGATTTAGCAAGGTGTGAATTTATAGAAAAGTATTTAACATCAGAGAATATCATGGCTTTGTTGTATATTCCCGTGTGGTGTTATGGGCAAATGATTAGCATGCTTTGTTGTGAGCAAGTTAATTTTGAACGAGAATGGACAGAGGAAGATGAGAAATTTGCTATTTCTGTAAGCAATATGCTGTCTATCACAATAGAGATGACCGAACGATATCAAACAGAACAAAAATTACAAGAACAACAACGCTTTATTGAGAATATCGCAAATGCCAGCCCAAACATCTTGTATGTATATAATGTACTTGAAAATAATATCCAATATATAAGTCATAGTCTTTATGATATTCTTGGCTACGATGTTCATGAATTTCAAACAATGACATTAGAACAAATTATTTCCTTGATACATCAAGATGATATTTCTCTTTTATCAAATCATTATGCCCAACTAGAACAGTGTGACATGGGAAAAGTCTTAGAAGTGGAATTTCGCATACACCACAAAAACGGGCAGTGGCGATGGCTTTATAGTAGTGACCTCGTTTTTGAACGTACATCTGATGGACGCGTAAGTGAAACATTGGGGTCTGCCCAAGATATTACAGAACGCAAACAAATCATAAATGAACTTCGACAAGCCAAAAGAACTGCTGAACTTGCTAATCGAGCCAAAAATGAGTTTCTAGCAAATATTACCCATGAGTGATAGCGGCAAATATCTTTTAGATTTAATCAATGATATTCTTGACCTAACCAAAGCTGATGTGGGACAAATTAATATTGAGATAAATAATTTTCATTTGCCTAATTTTCTTAAGGGCATTGTGGATACATGTCACAGCAGAATTAAGGAAAAAAACATAACCTTTACCTACAAACATGATACTCATATTCCTACTTATGTTAAAACAGATGCCCGACGGTTACGACAAATTCTCATGAATATACTTGATAATGCCATCAAGTTTACTAAACAAGGAGAAATAACCTTTACAGTAAATTTATGTTCTTCTCAAGAAATTCCTGAATCTGTTTTGTATACTCTACCAATTTCACCCAAAAATAATGTATTGTTAGTTCGTTTTCAAATTAAAGATACAGGCATTGGCATCCCAAACGATGAATTGAACTCGATTTTCGAGTCATTTAAACAAGTTACCTATCCATATCATTTTGTGGAGGGAACGGGGCTTGGTTTGTTTATTGGTCAGCGTTTAGCAAATTTGATGGGTAGTAAAATAAAAGTCAAAAGTACAATTGAAAAGGGGAGCATCTTTTGGTTTGACATGCCACTGGTTAAAATTCCTGTTCAAGCGACATCACAAGCTGGCACGCAAAAAATGATTATTGGTTTTGAAGGAGATGATACCCAACATATTTTAATCATTGATGATAAACCTGATAGTTGTGCTGTGTTAAGAGATATTTTAGTACCACTTGGGTTTGAAGTTACTGAAGCTTTTAGTGGATTTGAAGGATTGAAAAAGGCTCGCCAAATTCAACCTGATATTATTCTGGTTGATTTACGCATGCCTAATATGGATGGCTTTGAATTGACTCGACAAATTCGACAAATATTGGAACTACAGACGACAATTGTTATTGCTATTTCAGCTAGTGCTACAGAAGAAATACGTCAGGCAAGTTTAGCCGCAGGCTGTGATGATTTTCTAGCAAAACCAGTAGAAATGTTACTTATGTTGCAATGTCTCGAAAGGCATTTGCCATTAAAATGGTTATACAATATCGATGATAGGATATCTACTTATAATTCTAAAAATGTTCAGTCCGAATTTGTTATCCCTCCCCCAGAAGAGATTGCCAAATTACAAGAGTTAGTTCAAATTGGGGATGTAGTTGGGATTTGGGAGTGGGTTGAAAAAATTGAACAACTAGGTAGCCAATTTCAACCGTATGCTATTGAAGTACATAAATTGGCAAAACAATTTAGGATGACAGAAATTCATGAGTTGATTGAGATGATGCAAACAAGTTAATTCCGTAGGTAATCCGTTGGGTAACAGTAGGATAAATTAGACCGAAAGTCTTGATTTCATGCAAAAAAGAAGCCAAGTTTTTGGGAACTTGGCTTCTTTTTCTTGGTTCATTACTACACTTAACCAAACTTAAGCATCATATACTGAGTGGAATTTGCCCTCAAGCAAGTCATGCAGGGTTTTAATCCCACCTGCGACCAAAAATCCTTGAGCAACGACACCCCAAATTTCTTCCCCATAAGTGCCGTATTCTTCAAATGCAATCGGGTAAGACCAGCCTAAAACGGTCAGGATACTGACAACCCAACGAGTTGAGTTGCTCAATTTGAGTAAATATCCAAACATAAACTGCTCAATAAGGATAATGACGGCAAGAATGCCCAAAAACTGTGAATTTTTCATAAAATGTTCCCAAAGTAAGACAGTGTACGGATAAAATAAAACACAAGCGAGCCGTCTGGGACTCGAACCCAGGACACCCTGCTTAAAAGGCAGGTGCTCTAACCGACTGAGCTAACGGCCCACATGATTATATTGGCATTATACATGTTTTTTTTAATTATGCAAATTTAGATTTATTTTTTCGTAACCGTTCACCCAACCAAACCTATCCCTTCATGATAAATTTGTAAATTTGGAGCGAAAAAGCTTGCTTTTTCATGTCAAAGCAAATTTTGAACAGCCCTAGTCCCAAGGGCGAACGGTGATCAAAATCTTTATTCTTAAAACTATTGATTTCGCAATTTGTGACAGCAACAAATTATGTTTCTGTCATGTCATTGCTTGAATCCAATTTTTGCAAATAGGTTTCAATTTCTTCCCT
>NBMH01000079.1 GCA_002084875.1 Anaerolineaceae bacterium 4572_78
CTTGACGCTCATGGTTCATAACTTATCTAACTAATTACATTGTACCTTAAATCTTAAAAACTGCAAATTGTATTCACAAATTTTTATTTTAGAAAATCGTGGTATAATACCAAAAACATGTGGAGGAAAACGATGTCGAAAAAACGAAAACGACATACCTCTAAATTTAAATTTCGATGGTACGAATTAAACATCTGTAAGTATTAAACGGGCAAGAATCTCGTTCTACGCAACAATTTTTCAGGTAACTCATAATGAATACTCAAAAACGTGTCGTTATTACTGGGCTTGGAGCTGTGACTCCATTGGGAAATGACATGGATACTACATGGCATAATCTCATCAACGGCGTGTGTGGCATTGATACCATTACCGCTTTTGATGTGAGCAACTTACCAACCAAAATTGGTGGTCAGGTGAAAGATTTTAATCCAACTGAATACATGTCGACAAAATCAGCTCGACGTATGGGGCGATTTATTCAATTAGCAACCTCAGCCACATATCAGGCTATAGCCGATAGTAGACTTGACTTATCAAAAGAAGACTCTACTCGCATTGGCTTAGAGATAGGGAGTGCTTTGGGGGGCTTGACTACGATTGAGGAGCAAAGTATCCGCTTGCATGAAAAAGGATACAGGCGTGTTAATCCTAGCTTGGTGCCATCTACATTGATTAACATGGCTGTTTGTTTTCTAGCGATTGATTTAAATATTCAAGGTCCGACTAAGTCATCTGTGCTTGCCTGTGCTACGGGGATAGTTTCTATCGGCGAGGCAATGCGACAAATAGCTTGGGGAGATGCCGATGTTATGCTTGCAGGAAGCACTGAAAGTGCCATGACACCTCTATTTTTTGTCGGCTTTTATCGTGTGGGGGCATTATCAAGGCGGATGGATACTCCGCATCAATCCCTCATGCCCTTTGATATTAACCGCGATGGTACAGTAATTGGCGAGGGAGCAAGTGTGTTAGTTTTGGAGTCATTGTCTCATGCACGAGCCCGCAATGCCAAAATTTTAGCTGAAATTGTCGGCTATGGTCTTACGCATGATGCCTATAATATCGCCGCCCCTTGTCCTGATGGCAACGGTGCAGTCCGAGCCATGCAACGGGCATTACAATCTGCTAACTTATCCCCCAGCAAAATTGATTATATTTCTGCACATGGCACAGGCACACCTCACAACGATTTAGCGGAAACCATTGCAATAAAAACAGTGTTTGCTGACTATGCTTATAATGTTCCGATTAGTTCTACTAAAGGTATGACAGGACATATGATGGGGACATCAGGGGCATTAGCATGTGCATCAGTTGTAAAGGCGATGAATACAAACATCATCCCGCCTACCTTTGGTTTAAGTCAACCTGACCCCAAATGTGATTTAGATTATGTGCCCAACAAAGCACGTCAGCATGCCGTTCAGTATGGCATGGTCAATGCCTTTGGCTTTGGTGGGCAAAATGCGAGTTTAATTTTGAAGTTAGTAGAAGGGAAGTAAGATTCCCAAGCTTACTTCATCTTCAATCAATTCCTTCTTCCTGTTCGCCACGCATTAGATTAACACGCTCTTTTCGACTTATCCGTTTGTGAACAGGCATGACCGAAGCGTAAAACTTTTCATCATAACTGCGTGTTTGAACGACAACAGGCATTGGTACAGCATGTCCCATAATCAATGCTTGTTGTTTAGTATCCAAACGGGCTAACACCTCTCGTAAAGCACTAGCACCTGAAACACCCATCAATACTGCATTAATATCTTTTTCATTATCTAACAAAGCAGTTACGCGTGTCCCAATTTGGCTCATTACTTCCTCATCAATACCCGATGGACGTTGGTCGACAATTAACAATGTAACGTTATATTTTCGTAATTCACGAGCAATTATTCCAAAGATAGTATGATGGGCAATTTGAGGGTCAAGGAATTTGTGGGCTTCCTCGATAACGATGACTAATGGTCGCGGTTCTTCGGCTTTATCCCCCAATGATTTTTCGACTTTTTCGACATACATTTGGTGAATACGGCGGGTGAGATAATTGGCAACCAAAATATATGCTTCTAATGAGTTACCGTATCGTCCAAATTCAAGCACCACATTTTTATTGCGATTGATGAAATCTAAGATTGTCTTGGCACTGTCTAATTTCCATATCTTCAGGTGTAATATCCTTCCAGCTCATGGTAACAATGTGGTCAGGTCGTACATCTCTTCGTAGACTGCTAGCTTCATCAAGGGTAAAAATAGAAACTTTGCTACTAAAGAGTTGTTTCAATCCTTTAACACGATGCCCACGTTCTGTTTGAATTTCCCAGCCATAGTCGTTATGCATGTCAAAAATGAGACAAACAGCCACATCCTTGTGAATCATGCCCGATAGTAAAATCCTAGTCAGAAAACTTTTCCCCGTACCACTTTTACCAAACACGCCAACACTGCGTTCGGTGATACGTTGCAAGTCAAGGTTAATGGGAACATTCTCCATGTCCAACGGCTCACCCACATAAAAATGGGTTTCATCTTCGGGTCCGAAAACCAAATTTACATCTTCTTCGGTGGCAAGACGAACATTCGAAAAATGAATAGGTACTGTTTTTACAGGTAGAGGTTTTTCAGCCAGTCTATCAATAATCAACATAGGGGAAACATGCATTTTGCCAAAAACAATGAACCCTTGATAAATCTCTTGTAAAAAAGGGTCGCTTACATCTGGAGGGATACTTTGAATCATGGGATTGATGTTGTCGAGCAGAACATCAGTTATCATGCCAAAAAAGCGATTTTGTTCTCCTTCGATAACAACATATCGTCCTACAGCAACATCTTCCACATGGGTATTGGATTCTAGTTTTATATCTAAGCCTTTGCTCAACGAACCACCCACCACTACCCCCATCTTGCGAGTAATGGATTGCCCAGGTCGTGGAAAAAATATGTCAAGTTCATCAATTGAGTTA
Organism: Anaerolineaceae bacterium 4572_78; assembly: GCA_002084875.1. Classification (GTDB taxonomy): domain Bacteria; phylum Chloroflexota; class Anaerolineae; order 4572-78; family 4572-78; genus 4572-78. Next base: position 2,967 of record NBMH01000079.1, read on the forward strand.
GTCATAAATTTTTAGATTCTCTTAAAAATCGCCCCCACCCCTAGCTTTGCCCCCACTCTAGCTTCGCTCCCACTCTAGCTCGCCCCCTCCCCCAGAGGGAGAGGGGAAGAAGGAGAGGGGAAGGCTGGGGTTGAGGTTCGCTAAAGGCTAATGCTTCAAAATAATAGGTAGGTAAATTATTGTGCTTTGTGGACCTACTGTATATTCGATAGGCTGACTTATCTCAATAGGCTGTGTTTGATTATCCCCCCTAAAGAAGATGGTTATTATTTTGCCATCTCCCAAAGTAAAGGCGTTTGTCATGACAACCGTACCAGTGTTAGCTCCAAAATTAAAACTATAATTACCAGCTGTCAGTTCTACATAACCCGTATTGTCACCATGTGCTAAACCTTGATAGAAGTATTCACCTGTTGTGGTATTGCTAATATCAACTGTAGTATCTACGGCAAACGTGGCGGCATGGACAAATAGTAGACAGTCTCACTTTCGGTAATGACGATTTCATCACCATCAGCACATGTAGCAGGTTCAATACCTACCGTTTTGGTTAATGAAATAGTCGGTGCATGTTCGACAAACATCTCAACAGGCATGACCATCAAATTATTATCAAGGTCATTGCTAGTCAGGCATAAGGCTGATTGATAGTAGCCATAATCTAAATTTTTGCTGTCGAATGTTACCTCAAAGGTACTATTTTCATTACCCTCAAGTGTACCTGCGTCAGAAGAGACATTAAGCCATGAAATCTCAGTCGGCAACAGACATGCTGTGTAGAAATCAGACCATTCGATTGTAACATCATCTAATGAAACTTGTGCTCCGTTAATTCCAGAATATCGGAAAGCAACACGCACTTGTTGACCAACTAAATCATTAGCAAGAAGTGTCTCAGTTAGGTCAAAGGTGCTTTGTGACCAGACAAAATTACCTAGCCAATCATCATCGGCTACTCCTACAAACATGTCATCCATACCATCTGCCTTGAACCAGATTTCTAAATCACAGTTATCTTCATCATCTCGACACCAGTATGTACTACCAAGTGACCAGAATGACAATTGACCACCATATAGGGTTACTTCAGGACTGATAAACCATTCATCTTGTAGGAATAAAGCAGGATTATATACAACGGTAGCGGCATAACGACCATTAAAGCCTAAGCCTGTAACATCCCATGTATAATCCTCATCGTTTATTTCAACATACCAGTCTGGCGGCGGCACGGTGCCACTTTCAAAGCCTTCATTAGTGATGGTCTTTTCGGCGGCAATGCGATGAATAGGACTAGAAAATCCTGTTTGAGCTGGAGCAGTTTTATCTGTTAGGGCATGCTCACCCGCTGGTTGGATAGACAAAGCAAGGTTTGACGCTCCTAGAGAGATAAATCCTGGTTTGACAATCAGTCCTTCTAAAACATCCTCTGCAAGTTGCCAATTCAGTTCAACATTACCCCAATTGCTAACGGTAACTTCTTGAGTGACAGTCATACCAATATCTTGGACGCTGACCAATTCAGATTTATCAAGTTTGAAAATGGCTGTATCGGTAATCAATGTATCCACTAAGTCACCGATGGCGTAGTAGTAGCCATCATCGGCTGTTACCATGTAGTCGCTGTTAAAGACATATCGGCTTGTTGTGCTGACACCATTTTCTTCAATCCAATCAATGAATTGAGCGGTTCGAGCATAAACACCATACTGATTGGGCTTAGCACAACCAAGTCCCCAACTGACTATCCCAGCATGTTGCCAACCAAAATCACCAGGTACCATCAACGGTCCACCGCTATCACCTTGACATGAGTCTTTGCCACCTTCTGCATAACCTGCACAAAGCATGTTATCAGTGATGTCATAAGCTGAAAGTGCCGCTTGACATGCTTCATTGGTGATGATTGGCACATCTACTTGATATAACTCATCAGGACTTAAGCCACCTTCTTCTAAGGCACCCCAGCCAATAATGGTTGCCATGCTCCCTGTGTTGTAAACAGTCAAGTCATATTCAATTAAGCCTGGACTGACCGTAGGAGCCACTTTCTCAATGGAAAGGATTGGCTCAAGGTACAAAGCAAAGTTTTGTACGGTTACCATGTCTGATACAATCGTTACCGTAGTTACTTTACTAAAATAGGTGTAATTGCTTACGGTAACAGTATAAACACCAGGTAGCAATGACATGCGATAATCATCGGTTTTTACAGTGTGGTCAAAATCAGTTCCATCTGTTACGTTGATGGTAGCTATTAACGACTTATCGGTATGACCATCAGTGATAAGTCCTTCAAGAGTGCCACAATCAGTACAATCGACTGTCATGGTAACGGGGAAGATAGCATTAAAAACAAAGGGGTCGTTATGACTGACAGTCACTTGAGCATAATATGTACCAGGTATAGCAACATTACCGTGCCATGTCAAATCAAGATTTGACGCTTCACCAGATGAAACTGTGCCAGTTATCGGCGTTTGAGTAAGCCACATGCTGTTATAACCAAATATGCCCGAACATGGTAGCCCTTCATCATGATAACGGCTCATGTTAGAAAAGTCGCCCGTTTCGTTGATACCACCAAATGACCACATCATGTCATCACCGCACCCAGAGGCTGCCGCCCCAAATCCGAAGTTATCTGGTGCAGTGGTAGTTAAGACAACAGGTAAACGCAGTTCATCGTTGTAAGGGTCATTACTTTCAACAATAATGCTGGTCACATATTGACCAGGTAAGCCAATTTCAGAGGTATCAAAAGTGATAGTTACATTTTGGTAGCCAAGACTCGCAATGGTGCCTTCCGTTGGATCAGTAGACAACCATGTTAAATCGGTACTTCCGATAAGCCAATCCAAAGCCGATTTGACAATAGCGATTTGGTCATCCGCTTGACCTGTGTAATGGAAATCCCATGCAAAAAATACGGCTCGATAATCAGCGTATTCAATGCGTGAACCTGACCAAATTTCATAATCTTCATAAAGCAGATTGCTCGGCGATTCAAAAATGCCGACTGCACTTCCAAAAATTAAGAAGTCATCGGGGAAGGGGTCAAGAGTAATGTTGGGATTAATCCCCTCCATAATATCATGACCAATCAAAGTGCCTCGTGAGCCAGCATCGCTGACATAGCCCAGTTGCAAATAATCGAGAGTAAGGTCGGAGTTTGGATAGTTGTATAAAAAATCGTTTTCTGCCAATAGAAGCCGACCACCAGCATCAAGATAATCTACGACCAATTCTTGTTCTTCGCCAACATTACCTGTGGATGGCACTCCGACATAAAGCAAAACTTCATAACCGAGTAGCTCGCTGACGGTTAAATCTTCAAAATCATCGGCGGTCACTTCGGCATGAGTGTAGCCGAGTTCGTCTAATGCCATTTTGAAGGCTTCAGTAGAATTTCTATCTTCGTTGACGATTAGCAAATCCTCATCCTGGTTGTTTGCCATCGGACTTGGAGTGAAGTTTTCAAAGCCTTCCAATAATTCAAAACAAAGAGGTTGAGAACCATAATTCACAATAGAGAACGTTTGTGTAACTGACTGTCCTAGCTCTAGCGTTTCATCAAGCCAGCTCAAAGTATCATAGTTACAAATCATTGTACTTTCACCCTGTCCGTTATCCTCATAAATGAAACTAATTTGGTAAACTATTTGGGTCGAGTAATCAATCGTCCACAAATTAGCATCGCAGTCCATTTCCAAACCGCGTCCTTGGTCAAAATTAGAGATTGAGAATTGCCCTATTAAATCAAAATTGTTGGCAATATCAAGAATATACATTGATAAAGCATCGCTGACAATACCTGATATAGTGTAAACAGGTATAGCCGTTAAGGGAAAATATTGGTCAACTATCACCGAAGTAGTAATAGCTATATTGTTCACCATTGCAGTTTCATACCCAAAGGCTGAAGCTGTCATATCATACATGCCTTCGGGAGCAGTTATGCTATAGTAACCATCTGAGGCACTTGCTGTATGCAGTGTCGTCGCAGTGTCGTTTTCTGCTTGAACAAATGCGGCTGGAACAGTTACAAATGACACATCGTCATACACATATCCTTGCACCATGCCAACATCCATTGGCACACTACATTGATTCGGTCACTTTGTAGAGGGCAAAGCTACCATAATCATGCCACAAGGTTATGCCATGCTGTCTGCTATCTAGGACATCATTTTTAGCAATTACCTTGTAAATTTTTTCGTTCCCTACGGATGTGGTTTGATTTGCCACATCATTAGAAACAGACACATCAGGGGGCAATTGACGCACCCTTTGCATTGGTGGCGTTCCAACAACTGGTGTATTTTGACTACCCAAAGCAGAAATACCCGAAGTGAATACCATGCTCACTATAAATAAGATACTTACAAGACGAAATATTTTTGAATACCTCACAACTTAAACTCCTTACATGTTCTATAAATAAAAAACAAGATAAACTTCGGACTCCCACGTATGGAATAATCCTAGCTAATGAAAAGTAACCACTCACCCCCAGAGGGAGAGGGGAATCTTACTCCACATCTCCTCGCAGGGGAATGGGCTGTGGGGTTGGCTACAATTTTGTCAGAAAATAGCTACAAATTACCTGTTTTTCTACGTGTTTCGCACAATAAATCTTGAGATTAGCATGTAATTCATTTTTTGGCAAATACCGTTCATAATTTTTGATTATTGTCAGACATCATGATATACTGACGATACAATAAAATTTGGTAGTCCTAAATAGCAGGGCTGTTCAATGCTAGTTGTAGGGGCGTACGGCCGTACTTTTTACTTTTTGAATTACTAAAAAATGATAACAATGAATATGAAGAAAACTGAAGTTCATCATTTGTTTGCCTTGATTTTGGTAATGCGGTGATTTTGTAGTATAATGGGACTATTATGATAATTCAAAATGAAGGTGGACAAACCCGTCTTGCCAGCACTTAATATTAAATAAATTTTTATTAAAAAGGAGAAAACGGCTTGAAAGAATCATATTTAAAAAATACACCGCTGTTTGCCAATGTAGCTAATGAGGAGTTGCAGACAATTAGCCAACATCTCAAAATTGAAAACTATCAAAATGGCGAGATTATTTTTGCAAAAGGAAGTGATAGCACCGCCCTTTATATTATCAAAAATGGCTGGGTGAGTCTTTCCCCTGATGGACAAACCCCCATAGCAAATCTAAGCCCGGGCAATCTCTTAGGTGAAATTGATTTTCTACAGGGAACACCATACTCCATGACAGCAACTGCTACCGCTGATGTTAGCCTGCTAGTGTTGTATGGCAATTCCCTTGAGTCTATCATTCGTTCTCAACCCCAAATCGGGCTGAATATAAGCGTTACCTTTGGGAAACCAATTACTCAAATGTATCCTTATCTTGTAGACATGTTGGGTAAAACATCTTCATTTAAGGCGGTTTCTCTTGACGAGCGTCGCCTGATTGCTGATAGATTCCAGTTTAAGACATACCGAGCAAATGAGACAATCTTCCGTAGTGGTGATACTTCGGCAGGTTTGTTTTTGATTGAACAAGGTTTGGTACATCTCATTGGTGAAACGGATGACGATTACAACGAATTAAATTCAGGGGATGTTTTTGGTGAAGTTGCCATGCTTTCTGGAAAGCGTCATACTGCTACGGCTCAATCGGCTCAGCAAACAATTGTGTGGCATCTTTCTACGGAAGACTTTAATCAACTTAGCAAAACAAATCCTAAAATTCGGAACACCCTTAGCCGAACATCAACGGGACGCTTGAGCATTGCTGACCAATTGTATGCGGCTGATATTCTTGCACGCGTGCCAATCTTTGACCAACTTTCGCGTGAGACCCTTGAACATGTTGCCTCGCAATTGGTATTACGTCATGTGCCTGCCAATCAGACAATTTATTATGCTGGTGATGCTGGTGATGCCTTGCACATTGTAGAAAGTGGCGAAGTTGAAATTCGCAATGAACGCGGTCATACAATTGGTAAGAAAAACGATGGAGATTATTTCGGAGAAAATGCCCTGTTGACGGGAAAGAGTCGAACACAAACAGCTATTGCCAGCACGCCAACTAATGTGTGGGCAATATATCGAGCTGATTTTGATGTTCTACTTGTCAAACATCCTGAACTTAGCATGGCATTAAGTCAAACAATTAAAGAAAAACTGGAAACAGCAGATACGGTATCCATGGACAAACATCTACAAAAACTTGCCAAAATGGGCAAATTGTCTCGCCTTGAACTAGATGAACTATCATCACGACTACAGCCTCATAGCTATCAGCGTGGTGAAATTATCTATCAAGAAGGAGACATGGGACAAGCTTTGTATTTTATTGAAAATGGGCATATCGAACGGCTTACCAGTTCACCTTATGGCACAATTCCTTTGCCACGCTTGACAGCAGGTGATATTTTCGGAGAAGATAGTCTGTCATCAGGACAACCTCATACTTCAACGGCTCGAGCTCAAACCAATGTGGCACTATGGTTTTTACCCAAACAAGATTTTCATGATTTGGTTAGTCGTTATCCAAATTTTTCTACCGTGCTAAATCAAATCATGAGTGAGCGGTTGGTCGAAACGATGGACATCATGCGGGGCGGGCAATCACGTCCTTATTCACCGCAATCAAATGTACCGCGTAGAATGACAGGGCGAACACATCCTGTTACATCCAAACAATCACCTGTACCATTGCGACCGATCGCACCGCCACCACGTTATTCTCGTCCCATGTCGCGACCAATTCGACCTCCTTCTCGACCTATCAGTGGTGCATTCACCTCAAGGTCGGGCAAGATGCCTGACCCACCACATGGCATACAAACTCAACGAACTCGGCAATCGCCACCATTCAATCCTCAAACTCGACCCATGAGCAGACCTATTAGTCGAATTAGTCGTCCCATGTCAAATCAACAAGCGAGGACGGTTGCCAGTCAGCCACTTAGGCGACAATCAGCAACAAATCACAATTCGAGAAGAAATTCACGAAGACGGCAACCCTCAAATGTAACCCGAAATATTGCCAGAGGAGCGGGTAGAGTCAGCCGAAACATGCGTGACCGTACTGATGCAATTAGTGAATGGTTTGTCGGGGTTCCATTGGGAACACGTATCGGTTTAATTATTGTCGTAGTGCTGATGATATGGATGTGTGGCATTAGTGGACCAGCCTTGATGTTACAAGCATTAGCCGCTACCATCATCTTAAACAACGGTGATACCAGCAGTTTATCACAAAATAGTCTTGTGGCAGCCTTACCTTTTGTGGAAACAATTACACCTACTCCCTCACCATCCATAACTTTAACACCAACATCTCCTCCCAATGCAACCCGAACGGGTACACCAATTCCAACCTTTACATTTACCACGTCGCCAACACCATTACCGACTGACACATCTACACCGTTGCCGACTGATACACCAACTAAAACACCAAGACCCGTAAAAAGAGTGGCTAACTCTGTCCATGGACCAATAAATACACCAGTATCAGCAGTTGTACTACCGTCGCCGACACCACCGCCGACTCCTACTCCTGATGTGGATTACCTTTTGAAAAAAGTACGCAAGTTGACTCCTTGTGAAAATCAAGGCAAACATCATATTTTTGTGACCGTGCTTGATGCGGGCGGAAATGGACTTAATGGTGTTCCTGTCAAGGTAGCTTGGGGAGGCAATGCCAATGATAACGTCATAGTTACCACTGAAACAAAAAATAATATTCCTGGCAAATTTGATTTTGCCATGTTCAAAGGGACATACAGTATTGAAGTAACGGCTGGGTCATCACAAGTTGCTAGTGGTGTCACCCCTGATTTTGAGGTAGACCAACCATGTCATGAAAATGGTAATGCTGTGGGGAACTCGCTTTATCATGCCTCGTTTGAGGTTATATTCCAACGGACATGGTAGTTCAGTGCATGATAAACAAGCAACATGTTAAAAATCCGAGTCGAAACAAGACCTGACAGAAGGAGGCGTAAGCGTAAACCAGGGCTGTTCAATGCTATTTTTTGACAAGATAACTTGGATGGTCAAAGCTTGCTTTGACATGAAAAAGAAAGCTTTTTCGCTCCATAAATATTCCAAGCCATGTTCTTTATTTTAGCATTAAACAACCCTCAGCTTGTGGTGATTCTGTTGACTTATTTTAACCAAAATCCCATTATGATTAATTATTTAACTTGGGACTCCGATTTTTTCGGCTTCCCAATCGGTAAAATTACAGTTAAGAAACTCCATGCAGATAATATCATTCCTCTGCTCACACATGCCGAGCATGAAAGATTTCGTTGTCTTTATTTTGAAGCTAACCCTGATGATGCAATAACGATTGCTATTGCCGAATCACATGGCTTTCATTTGATAGATGTGCGGACAGTGCTTGAACATCCTTTTGATGACCGTCCTGCTCCTGTGCCACTCTATCCCATTCCAGATAATTTAATGATTACCTCGCCGCACCCTAATGACATGTCCCGCCTAAAAGAGATTTCAGCTCAAACAGGATATACAAGTCGCTTTGCCTTTGATAAGAATTTTGGTAAAATAGCAAGTGAACGTTTATATCAAGCATGGATTGAAAATGCAACAAAAGGTTATGCGGATAAAATCTTTATTGCCCGTTGTGGAAAAGATGGTGAGGCGATTGGTTTGATGACATGTACTTTGCAAAGCGACATCGCTAACATTCAATTAGCAGGTGTCAGTCTTGACTACCGTAAGCGAAGTGTGGGAACAGCTTTAGTACAAACCGCCTTAGATTGGGCAAAATCTGAAAAATGTGCTAAAATGCATGTTGTGACGCAAGGTCGTAACGTACCAGCTCAGAGGCTATATCAACAAATGGGATTTTTCACAAAATCGGTCAGTTTATTTTATCATAAGTGGTTGTAGGAGTCCAAAACAACATGGCATATAGTCAATTTACTTTGGATATGATTGAAGAACAATTTAATATTAGCCAAGTTAGAGAAACGCTGTTTCATACTGTTAAGCCCTGAAAGTGAAAAAGCACGTTCGGAGTTTATCATTGCCCCGATATTGTTTGAATGGCAAGAGCACAATCAAAATTTTACTCTTTATTCAGGGCGGAATTTCGATGTGGATGCGAAACGAGGCTTAACAGGTGAATGTGATTTTATCATAACCTTGACCCCGCCAATGCAAACGATTCATGCTCCCGTCATCACCATGCTTGAAGCAAAAAAACAAAATATTGAGCAACATCTGGGGCAATGTGCTGCCCAAATGATTGGTGCAAAACAATTTAATGAACAAAAAGACAAACAAGAAATTGACATGATTTTTGGCTGTGTTACAACAGGCGAGGCATGGCAATTTTTGAAATTAAGGCAAAATACACTCACAATTGATAGCAATCGTTATTATTTGAATGATGTTGCCGTTATCTTAGGTGTTTTACAAATTATATCTGAAAATTTCGGGAGTCCAACAACTTAAGCTTTTGGACTCCTGATATTATGAAATTCGATATGATTTTTAATCACATGGGGGTGCAATGGAGCGAAAAAGCGAGCTTTTTCATGTCAAAGCAAGCTTTGACGCTCCAGTTTATCTTATCAAAAAATAGCATTGAACAGCCCTACTTTAGGGTTGGGGTCATCAGCATTAGTTGTTGGTCCACTAGCAACTGCTTGTTCTAATTGTTCAAAACCAAATAGTTCACGCTTTAGGTTATTTGCCTCGACAACTCCATCGCTAGTAAGAATAACAAGGTCACCTGGTTCCAGGATAGCTTCAGCTTGAACATAGCCTAGTTGTGACCCCAAACCTGTTCCAAGTGGGGCACCTCCCACCTCTACCCATTCGATACCACCCTTTGCTCGACGAATAATTGGGTAAATACATCCTGCATTAGCAGCTCTTAATACATTTTTTTCAAGTTCAACACAACAAAGGGCACAATTTTGATGGGTTGTTTTGGTAAAAGGGGCAATGGCTAAATCAAGGTATGTCAACAAATCACTTGGTGATAGTCTTTTAGAAACAATCGCTTGAAGTGAGGCAATGCTAACAGCCATCAGCAAAGCGGCTGGCATGCCTTTACCTGACACATCCCCAACTGTAACAACAAAACGCTCCGTTTGGTGGTCATTATGTGGCTCATGAGTGTAGTAAGCATAAAAATCTCCCCCTACTTCGCGAGCAGGAGCACTATAACAACTTAAAGTAGGATTAGCCCAACCAGGACGCGTAGAAGGTAATAAACTTTGTTGAATCCGTCGGGCTAAGACCACTTCTTGTTGTAATTGGTCATAGAGGTTTTTTAATTGATAATTAACCTCAGTCAGTTCGGCGGTGCGGGCATCAACTAATTCTTCCAAATGTTCTCGATAATTTTCTAATTCAGTTTCAGATTGTTTACGTTCTGTAATATCTCGTGTAACACCAACTAATCCAATAATGTTACCACTGTTATCACGCAATGGTACTTTTGTGGCGGCACCCCATCTTGATTGTCCTGTTTGTTGGTCAATAAATATCTCTTCATGTTCAATGATAGGTTTACCTGAACTTAAAATATGTTGTTCATTAGCCTGATACAATTCTGCTAATTCTTGTGGTAAAAAATCAAAATCACTTTTACCAATTATTGCCTCATGAGAAGTCTCTCCAAGCATACGAACATGCCCCAGATTGTTAAGGACAAATTCCCCGTTAATATCTTTGTAGTAAATGTAATCAGGGATGTTATCAATAACAGTCCTTAACAAGTTTCGTTCCGAAGCAAGTGCCATTTCTGCATGTTCTCTTTCTGCAACTTGTTCTTTCAAGATAACATTTGCCTCTGCCAATTCAGAGGTTCGCTCTTGAACGCGAACCTCTAAGACTTCATGTGCTTTTTGTAACGCTGATAGGGCTTGTTCTAATTGCTCGGATTGTCTTAAGATTTCTTGTCTACTCTCACCCAAAATCTTTTGGGTATCTCGCAAACGTGGAATAATGGTGTACAAAATGTCATGTGAAGCCTCTGCACTTGCACCCAAAAGTTCATCAAATCGTTCTTTAGTCAAGACAAGTAACACGCAATCAGTATGTGCTCTGCCACTTGCAATACGTGGAGCCATGTCAATCAATGACATCTCTCCAATCACTTCACCTGATTTGCGAATAGCTAAGGTAATTTCTTGTCCACCTGAATCGGTGAAAATTTCCACTTCTCCTTCTTGAATAATGAAAACTTTGTCACCGCTATCCCCTTCCCAAAACAAATACTCGCCTTTATGACAATGTACTTCATCTACCATTTGTCCTAGACGAGTCAAGTCTTCTAATGATAATCCAGAGAGAAGTGGAATCTTTCTTAAAAATTCATGCATGGTTGCCTCAGTATTTTGTGTATTCATTCTCATGTATCACAGGCTTCTAGCCTGTACATATATCACAGGCTTCTAGCCTGTACCACATGTCTATCAACTAATTAAGCGTATAAATATCATAACTATTAGAGCAACAACAATATCAGTTAGTAATGCCCGACGACTATGTTTGCCTTGTTTATAAGGTAGCTGAAAGGCAATTGCAGATACAAACACAACGGGTTGTAAGTATTCTCCTGCTAGTAAGAAACATGTAAGCCAAATCGCACGCATGGACATGCGTTGCCATTGCTGACTATTAATACTTTTCACATATTCCTTATTGGTATGCAACGTAACCCGTTCGGTAATAAACCAGAAGTATGTTACCAACAGATAGCCAAGAAGTAGTTTAATCCATAATATATCAAGTGGCAAAAAACCGTTATGAACATGGTCAGGCATTAAGTTCACAATAAATATAATAGACAAAACGTGACATACCTGGTCCAAAAGATACGGAACCACAACCCACTTAGGTTTGTATTTTGCAAGTTTATTTTTACTCGTATCAATACCAAAATGTATCATTACAAGTAGAAATACGTAAGGTAATGCATCTCGACTCATCCAAATAAATATACATAATAAAACCAGTAAATGCACACCTGTATGTATTATTAAACCACGCCATGTTTTTTTTGCCCTTGCCAACCAATCTGGTTGTAAAGGATAGTCACCCACAAAATGGGCTAAGAGTAAATACCAAATCATGAAATATACTTCAACTTCAGATAGTTATAAAAAATAAACCCACCAAAGGTATTATACCATTGTTTTCCACAAAGTAACAACGGGTAAAAAGTCATAGACCTCTACGAGTGGGAGGACATTTCCAGGCAATGGCTGGTATATCTGCCCGCAATTCCTTGAATGTAGTTATGATACCACAATTATAACAGCGTTCTCGACAATCAATCTTAACTTCGCCCTGTTGAGATGCCTGCCAATCAAGAAGTAACCATTGTTTTTCAACCCCCGATTTGATATGGTCCCATGGGAAAACCTCATCCATCAAACGTACCCGATGAGCGTACCAATTAAATGATAATTCACATTCCTCATAAGCTTCACGCCAGGCGACTGCATTAAAGCGATTGTTCCATGCATCGAATTTCGCTCCTTTTTCCCATGCCCGTTGAATGACAATCCCAAGACGACGGTCTCCTCGTGTTAAAGATGCTTCTAATAAACTCCCTTCAGGATTGTTCCAATTGAAAATTATTCCTCGCATGCGACCTAATTCTTGGCGGATGAGTTCTTGTTTATGTTCAATTTCTTCTAAAGAGCAAAAAGATGCCCATTGAAATGGCGTATGTGGTTTTGGGACAAATGTGGAGACTCCCATGCGTACTTTCGCTTTATGCCCATGATATTTTCTACCAATTTTGAGAACCTGCTTTGCCAATTCGGCAATGGCTATTACATCTTCGTCTGTTTCGGTCGGTTGCCCAATCATGAAATAAAGTTTAATTAATTGCCAACCTCGTTTGTAAATATCATCGACTGTTTCCAATAAATCTTCATCACTAATACCTTTGTTAATCACATTTCGCATGCGGTCAGTGCCTGATTCGGGAGCAAAGGTAAAATTACTTTTTCTACCTTTCGATAGCATTTCAGCTAAATCAGCACTAAATGACTCAATTCGCAAACTTGGCATTGAAATTGTTAGGATATTGTCGGTGTATGTTTTCGTAATCGCTTTAACTAATGTCCTAACTTGGCTATAATCGCTACTGCTAAGAGAAAGCAAGCCAATATCCTCATGCCCAGTGTCTTTCACAATCTTATCAACTGTTTCAAGTAATTCTTGCCATGGACGTTCCCGCACAGGTCGAGAAATTATTCCTGCCGAACAAAAACGGCATCCACGCGTACAGCCTCGTTGAATCTCAATGGAAGCTCGATTAAACACAATATCTATAAAAGGAACAATAAATTTGGTAACAGGTTTAGGAAGTACAGGAACTATTCGTTTGGTGACATGCGGTTGAGCCTCTTCTACGGTCGGCTCAATTTTTATCAATGTGCCATCTTGGGGATGATAAGTCGGTACATAAAAGCGTGGGACATAAATACCATGTATCTTTGCCAATTGCCTAAGTTGGCTATCTCTGTCGAGATGACATATTTTTTGGTAGAGATGGGCAATTTCTAATAACACTTCTTCCCCTTCACCAATCACAAAAAAATCAATGAAGTCTGCCATAGGTTCAGGATTAAATACCGCACTTCCTCCTGCAAAAATAAGAGGGTAGCTCGTATCACGAGATTCACTTTTAAGCGGCATATTTCCTAAATCAAGCAATGTCAGTACATTGCTGTATAACTGCTCATAAGGCAAACTAATACCTATCATGTCAAAATCTCGAATTTCGTGCTGTGTTTCGAGAGAAAACAGAGGAATATTCTCCGACCTCATCACCTCTTCCATATCAAACCAAGGCACAAAAACACGTTCAGCCAAAAAATCATCTTCTTTATTAACAATGTCATACAAAATCGCTAATCCTAAATTGCTCATTCCCAAATCATAAATATCGGGAAAAGCAAGGGCGATTTTCACATCAATTGCATGCCAATCTTTGACTATGCTGTTATACTCTCCGCCGATGTAACGAGCAGGCTTTTGCACTTTAGTTAATAGGCGGTCTAATATTCTGTTATTGATTATCATACAATCTTCATCGAAACTGAGGCATAAAACCCCACCGACACATAGAAACCAGCCGCTGGAAACCCCGACTGATATTCTGGGGTTGTTGACTAATAAACTGCTCTCATGAGTTAATACCATGTATTGTACCATACTTCTAGCAATCCGTCAACAGACAGGGATTTTCCGTAATTATTCACTCTCCCTCGTGAGCAGGGCTGTTCAATGCTACTAGTAGGGGCGTACGCCCCTACCATTTAGGTCCGTACGCCCCTGCCGTTCAGGGCTGTTCAATGCTATTTTTTGACAAGATAAATTGGAGGGTCAAAGCTTGCTTTGACAGAATATATTATTATTTTAAACTACATTCTAATTTTCCTCAACATCACTTAAGGAATGAGTTTGAATAAATGACTCAAAGGCAAGTTGGTCAGGACTGTCAGATGTAGTTGGCATGTCTGCCCAAATTTGCTCACGAATTTGTTGGGCGATATGACCTGCTTGGATAAAGCCAAGTTGTGAAGCAGTATCAAAATATGGCAAAGCCTCTTGCATCCGTCCTAAATTCATTGTCACCCCTCCCAAATTAAAATATGCCAACGGGTCATCGGGGGCACGCTGAATTGCTTGATTATAATCATCAATTGCCTCATCGTAATAATTCAAATTATGATAGGATAAACCGCGATAGTAGTACACCTTTTCATAATCAGCATCATGTTTGATAACATAACTATAATCGCTGATAGCCTCATGATACTGTTTCAAAGTATGATAAACTAAACCACGATTGTAATAAGCGGCGATATATCTGGGGTCAAAGTGGATTGCCTGTTTGTACTCTTCTAAAGCATCCTCAAATTGTTGCCAGTCTTGATAAATCTGCCCGCGATAGTAATAGGCTTTGGCATATTGCGGGTTGATATGAATCGCTTGAGTATAATCATCCAGAGCCTCCTCAAATTGATTCAATTTGCTTAGCGTTCTCCCTCGATTAAAATAAGCAGATGACATTTTGGGATTAAGACGAATAATATGTACATGGTCATTCAAAGCAGACTGGTAATCATTCAACTGGTAATATAGCCGACTACGACTGGAGTAAGCTTCGGCATGGTTGGAGTCAAGGATAAGTGCCTGATTAAAATCGTCCAATGCCCTCTGTGATTCGTCATTCTGGCGATGAAGCAAACCACGATTGTAGTAGGCTTCAGTATAGGTTGGGCTAAGAGCAATTGCCTGATTGAAATCTGCCAATGCCTTCTTATGCCGTTCCATAATTTGATAAAGATTACCTCGTTGATAATATGCATGATAATTATTGGGGTCAATTTTTATCGCCTTATTAAAATCACTCAGTGCCTTTCGATGTTGCCTTGTTTCCTTACGTAGGATGCCACGATTGACATAATTTTGAGCATATTGTGGATTAAGATGAACTGCCCGATTATAATTTGTCAGTGCCTTATCAAGTTGTTTCAATGCATGATGGCATACCCCACGTTGATAATAAGCGGGAGCATAATTTACATTAAGGCTAATGGCTTTGTTATGATTTGCAATTGCGTTATCATACTTTTTCATATCTTGATATGTAACACCACGCTGGTAATAATTCTTAGCATTGTATGGCTCACGTTTAATCCCCGCCGTAAAATCATCTAAAGCGAGTTCGTATCGCCCAAGTGAGCGATACGACAAGCCACGATTATAATAAGCATGTATCAACTTGGAATCGAGTTTAATCGCCTGCGAAAAATCGGCGACGGCTTCCTCATGTCGTTGCAAATTGCGGTAGGTATTACCACGATTGTAGTATGCTTGGGCAAAATTGGGATCGAGCTCAATTGCCTCCGTGTAATCACTCAAAGCCTCTTCATCCCATTTCATGTGCCGATAGCTTAAACCACGATTGTAATAAGCAGAAGTATGCTTGGGATTCAATCCGATAGCATTCGAGAAATCCTCGATACTCTTTTCGTATTCCTTCATGTTATAATAGGTCAAACCACGATTATAATAAGCATGAGAAAAGGTAGGGTCGAGGCGAATGGCATGGGTATAATCTCGCAGGGCTTCATCGTAGTGTTTTAAGTTGCGATAGGTCACACCACGATTATGATAAGCCTGCACAAAATCGGGGTCAAGTTCAATCACTTGTGAAAAATCGGTAATCGCTTCATCATAACGTTGTTGCATGGCATATATCAAACCTCTGTCATGATATGCCTCGAGATAGTTCGAGTCGAGTTCAATTGCTCGGTGCAAGTCATCTAGTGCCTTGTCATAACTGTGTATTTTTTTGTAGATTGTGCCACGATTATAATAAATTTGGGCAAAGCTCGACTCAAATTCAATTGCTTGACTAAAATCTGCTAAAGCCTCGTTGTAATGATGTAGATTAGCATAAGCTAGACCACGACTGTTATAGGTGTTGGCAACCTTATCAAAAAGAATATCTAGCGAATGAGTAAATGACTCAATCGCCTCTTCATAACGTTGCATGGTCATCAAAACTCTACCATGATTGTCATGCTCGGCTACGCTAGTAATAGTTTCTTCTTCCATGTCGCGGGGGACATCACCGAGTTCTTCCTGAATGGCGAGTAATTCATTCAGCAAGTCATTAACCGTTGGAAAACGAGCCAAGTTTTCTTTTTGTAAGCAGGTTTGAATAATCGCATTGATACGCTTGGGAAAATTTGGCGGTAAGGCAGGTGGCAAAGTTTGTTCATGAGCCTGTCGCAATGATTCCAGCCATTTCGTTTCTTCATTCGGCGTGGATGGTATGAAATTGGCATCGAAAGGGATGTATCCTGTCAATATTTCGTACAGTATGCAACCGATAGCATAAATATCGGCAGGAGAAAAAGCAAACTTTGATCCTCCTGGAGCGTCCAATCTTGGTTTGACATTCCATGCTTCGGGAGCAAGATAGGGAGCCTTTCGCATTAGAATATCGTTATTCGGATTTTCAAGATTGATAGCATCAATCACATCCGCCATGCCAAAATCGCTAATTTTTGCAGTTTGTTCGGGGGTGATAAAAATATTGGGCGGGCGTAGGTCAAGATGAGCAATATTCGGTTGTCTTTGTTGGGCATGGATTAAACCTCGACAAATATCAATTGTGATATTCAAAGCAAAATGTACATCAAGCGTTCCAATTTGCAACCAATCATGCAAACTAAGTCCTCGCTGATTATTTTTTGAACTCCATTCCATGAAGATAAAAGGAATCGAATCAATCGTCTCCATGAAATAGCAAAAAACAACATTGGGATGTTTATGCAAGTCAATCCATGCCAAGCCTGCTTCGTTAAAAGCATGGCGGATTTGTTCATCTTGTAGATATACGGCAGGTAACGTTTTGAGGGCATAAGGTTGGCTTGTCTCAAAGTCCAAACACAAATAGACTTCACTGATATTCCCTCGCAGAACGTCATAGACTTCATAACGGTCGGCTATTTTATCTTTGGTTTGATAATGTGTCATTTTTAACGTAGTTGGTGATGATTTATTCATACTTCCTTAATCATTGATTTGCTTGCTTCACAGTATCAGTTAATAACTTAACAACTTTGACATATTTGTTTCCATTGCCACTTTTTTCCTTACCTGATTGGCGAATAAACTGTTTCAACTCTTTGCCTGTCAATGCGGGTATATCAGAGTCATTAACGGTTAATGTGATACTGGCATCAGTGAAGACAATCACAGGTTCAATAATCATCGGGCTTAATTCCTCTTCTGTGAAATGTTCCCGAAGAAAATTGACCAGTTCTTGGACATGGCTTTTAGCCTCATAAGTAGGATTACCTAAAGGTTCAATTGCAAAAAACCGTAACAATCGCCAAAAACTAAATTTCCATTTCCATTTATTATTTGTAACCGAAACCTCACCATTTTGCGGTTTGCATATAACGACAAAAATTTTGTTTTGTCCCACCATGATATGTGGTGGTCGTATGACATAATTAAACAAAGTGAACTTTTTACTAAATCCTTTTAAGACAGTAGTGAGAACTTGGTCAGCACGCGGTTCTTTGACCCAACGGTTAATTAATCCCGAAGATATGCTTGACAACATAAGCCCAACAATAAGACTTCCCATGATAATGTAAAAATACATGGGGTTGACTTCTCTCTGTGGGGTTTGTAAAGTATATAAATTGAGAAAGAAACCGCCACCCAAAAATAATAAAGCCAATGGCATAAGAATATTTGCTATTTTTTTTCGTTTGGCGATAAATGGTTCATTGGTTATAATTTTCATAGTAATCCTTATAAATACTCTTTAATAGTATTAACAATATCATTTTCGACGGCTTGTTTAGCAGCTCTGATAGCATTACGAATTGTGTATGCATCTGCTCGACCATGTGTTACAATGACAACACCATCAACACCTAGTAATGCTCCACCGCCAAATTCCCGATAATCAAAACGTTTTTTTATCTCATTAATTTTTCGCCATGTAAGCAATCCACTCAATAAGGCAGTTAATCCAAAAATTTTGGTGCGATACATGGCTACAACTGTAGTTGTTATCAACGCTCCACCAACAATTAACGTGGTAGGAGTCTTGAAATCATCTGCAATAGTTTCCATTATTCCTTTTGGTAATCCTTCAGAAAGTTTAACAATTACATTTCCTGTAAAGCCGTCTGTCACTATCACATCGGCTAAGCCAGCGGGAATGTCTTTTCCTTCTATGTTACCAATAAAGTTAAATGGAGCAAGGTTCATTAACTTATATGCCTCTTTTATAATTTTGCTACCTTTGTCTTTTTCTTCTCCATTGGAGACTAAGCCGACACGAGGATTTGGAATCCCTAACACTTTTTCAGTATAGAGACTCCCCATCAAACCAAATTGGACAAGATACTCTGGTTTAACATCTGCATTTGCTCCAACATCAATAAGAAAACATATACGGTGTGCCGACCGTGTTGGATAAGCTGTAGTTAATGCTGGACGTTTTATGCCTTTAATGCGTCCTAAGCCAAACAAACTTGCCACAAACGTACCACCTGAATTGCCTGCACTAACAAATGCATGGCTTTTACCAGTCTTAACTTGCCTCACACCAACATTGACACTTGCATCTTTTTTCGAGCGGACTGACTCAGCAGGAGAATCTTCCATTTCAATTACTTCACTGGCTGGAATGATTTGTAAGTCAAGTCCTTGTGTGTCATGCTTAGCTAACTCGGTAGCAATACGATTAGGTTTACCTACCAATTGGATAGCTATTCCAAAATCTCGAGCAGCCCATACTGCTCCATAGACAGTTGACTGAGGAGCAGTATCTCCTCCCATGGCATCAAGAGTAATAATCATTTTTTTCTCCCAATATTTATTGTGCTAATTTGCATTATAACATAAGTAACGGTACAATGAAATTAGTTAGTAAAAAAATGGAAATAGCTTAAATTCCAATTTAAACTGTGCAATTTTGATTAAAACTAATAATTATAGTAAAATTTGCTTTCAAGATTGATAATTGTTGTTATTAATTAATAAGAAAAATAGCACATTGACCTTTTTTCTTCTTTGTGTTATTATGAGTTCATTGGAATTAGAAGTTATGCACTTCAGATTGCATGCAATTGTATAAATTGCATTTAACAAGTAAAGTGTCCCTTTTCAAGTGTATTTCGCTTAGGAGGAAACGTGTCAACTTTTTCGCTTAGGAGGAAACGTGTCAACTTCTTACGCTCACATACTTAGAGATGTTGATATTTTGGCAGACTTATCACTCGAACGCTTGGAAAAAGTTGCTAGTATTGGTGAAGAGAGGACGTATCAAGGTACTGAAATAGTTTTTAAGGAAAACACTACCAGTACGGAACTATATATTATTTTAGAAGGTCGAATTGAAATTTTGGTTGACCCTTCTACATTGGGACCGAGTGTTGACGGACCCACAGGAGCAAAAACGATTGCTGTTTTACGACGAGGCGAATCATTTGGTGAAGTGGCACTAGTAGACCAAGGAATTAGAACTGCTTCTGCAATGTGTGTCAAGGATGGTACCAAGTTGCTAGTAGTTAAACAAAACGAGTTCGATAAACTTTGCCAAGTAGATTTTGAGTTAGGATATGTTGTAATGCGGAATATCGCCGCCGACTTATCATTTAAACTTCGTCAAACAGATTTGATGGTACGTTCGTTGTAGTTTGATGTAATGTCTACTGATTTCACATGACCTGAAAATTAACACATTGTACCCCCACTTTATTTTAGAAAAGAGGGGGGTTTTGTGTTGATATTAATATCAACTTACCACAACTTACATTGCCATATTTCAGTTGTATCTTTATTATTGGTCAATTTTTGATTCTTGTGCTACAGTTTGCCATAATAATTTTTTAATGTACAATGTGAGACATGAACAATTATTCTGATAGGTTCTTTGATTTTTTGCGACTAGCACTTTTTGTCATCTTATTGCCGATTATTTTGTTGGTCATCGGTCCAATACTTGTTGTCGCTGCTGTTTTTCAAAATTTATCATTAGGAAGCATTCGACTATCACCAGGCAGACACCATACATGGGGACGAGCCTGGGCTTTTGTTATTGGGGCAATTGTATGGCTAGTTACATGGTCAGGTATTGCTTTCGTGTTACCTGATAATCTTATTGTTGCTGATGTTGTACCTACTAAAACTTATGCTGTCTCAACTCAAACTTATGTTAAAACTACATACGTAGCTATATCGACTCCTACTCATAAGCAAATCGTCATCTACACTCCTTTTCCATTAGCAACATCAACGCTATTGTTACCAACACCAATAAGTACTCCAACTAAAATCAGCACGCCTACCTACATGCCCGTATCAATCGCTACTAAAACCACAGTTCCAACCCCACATCCAACATTCACCATGGGTCCAGCAATACTACCTGGCACATTGTCCATGACACAGACTAACCATGTCATTGAATCTCTAAACTATGCCAACCGATTGCTAGTTGAAACCATAAATACCACCACTTCAGATGACTGGACTCGCTTAGAAGGTGTTTGGCAAGGCTCAGCATTACAAAAAGTTTATATGTTTAAAGAACGTTTGGATAAAAACTATGAACCACCTGTCATCATAAATTATGAAACCATCGGCTTGCCACAAGTGTTTACTACCCGTGACCCGTCCATTATTACAATCCACAGTACAGAACAATGGACAATTCAAGACGCAACAGGCAAAATAAATTCATTAGATGAGTATGATTATACATTAAAGAAAGTGGATACCAATTGGATAGTAGTCTCATACCAATTTAAATCTTTGCCAACAGGAAACACATCCACCGCAACCCCTTCAACATTTACACCTATGACAGCTACACCAACATACATGTCACTTATAATGACATCTACACCTGTACCAACCTCATCAGTTATTCCCTTTCCTATTTTGAATCAAACACCTGTTTCGTACTTAAATTAATAGCTCACAATTAATCAAGACAAGAAAATATGCTATCTTTTTGGAACCGTTTAAAAATTTCTCTTGCCTGTCTACCAGATAATCCCAAAATATTATGATGGCATATATCTCCGCCTCGACTCGTTTTTTGCTTTATCGAAAGCGAGGTAAGAAAACCCACCGATGCCATCAGGCTCGGTGGGTGGTTGACCACCGGTTGTCTTATCCATCATCATCCCCAAATAAATTTTGAAGTTGGTCAGAAGTGAGAACTTTAGTATTTGTTTTTTGTTCAAAATCTGTAATACTTTCACCTAAAGCATGAGCTAAAGTATATATCTGGAACATCTGAGCTGGTATTTTTTAACATGTCAATCACAGATAGATTTTCCATCGTTAATTTTCCTTTGTCAGTTTTTCATTAAAATAAGGATTGATGATTAAATAATTATAATAATTGTAACACAAATTCAAAATTCAGCAAATTACGTGAATAGCATCATGCTTCAAAGTAAAGTCATTTGATGCGTTTTATTTTCGCCCCCAACAACCGCAATTTTTCATCAATATGTTCGTAGCCTCTATCAATCTGACGAATATTGTGAATTTTTGATGTTCCGTCTGCACATAAAGCGGCGATGAGCAAAGCCATTCCTGCCCGAATGTCAGGGCTAGAAATCCCTTGCGGTTCAGCATGTAACGGACTAGGACCCTGTACAATAGCTCGATGAGGGTCACACAAAACAATTCTTGCTCCCATGCCAATTAATTTATCCACAAAATACATTCGACTTTCGTACATTTTCTCATGGACGAGGATGGTGCCTTCTATTTGAGTAGCAATGGTTAAAGCAATACTCATCATATCAGCAGGGAAACTAGGCCAAGTACCATCCTCAATTTTGGGAATCATGCCTCCAATATCAGATGTGATGACCAAATCTTGATTGGCAGGAACAAGAATATCCTCACCCTGAACAAGCACTTTTACCCCCAATCTTTCTAAAACAAGTAGAATCATACGCATGTGTTTCGGAACAGCGTTCTTAATCAAAATTTCACTATGCGTAACAGCCGCTAAACCAATAATACTGCCAACTTCAATGTAATCGCTTCCAATTGTAAATTCTGTTCCATGAAGCGACGAGACTCCTTCTATTCGTAGTATATTTGAGCCGATGCCTCTAATTTTTGCTCCCATTTGATTGAGCATCAAACACAGCTCTTGCACATGTGGCTCACAGGCGGCATTGTTCAATATCGTAGTTCCTTCGGCAGTAACAGCGGCAAGGATAGCATTCTCTGTTCCTGTCACACTTGCTTCATCGAGCAGATAGTCTATTCCTTCTAGTTTATTTGCAGTTAAAACAAATTGATTGTTAAACTTAATGTCGGTACCAAGTGCCTGCAAAACAGCAAGATGTGTATCAATCCGTCTTCGACCTATGGAATCCCCACCTGGTATGGTCAAAATCACTCGTCCCTCACGAGCCAAGATAGACCCCATCAGTACTAATGCCCCTCGAATTTGACAAAACAATTCAGGATTTGGGGCGATTTTTTTTAGCTTACCTGTTTGCAAAGTGGCACTGTGCTTTGAATGATATGTGATTTCTGTCCCTAAATCAGCGACAATCGCCAACATTGTTCGTATGTCACCAATGTCAGGGATGTTATGGATGATTACAGGTTCATCAGTTAAAAGGGCAGCCGATAAAATTGGAAATGCTGCGTTTTTATTTCCACTTGGATGATATTCTCCTGAGAGTATTTGTTTTCCTTCAATAATAAATGTACCCATTATAAAACCTCTTTTGTATTAAACATAGACAATTAGTAACTACTTAGGCATCAGGAAACATGTTGTGGTTAAAACAAGAAAGGTTTTAAAAACCTTTCTTGTTTGACCATTATCTCGTGTGAGTGGGAATATCATAAACATCTGACCTACTTGGCTTAGTAGTTACGATAATTAAATAAATAGCCCTTTTAAGTCAGCAATTCTCGATATAGCAATTATTGGCGTGTCAAAGCTTGCTTTGACATGAAAAAGCAAGCTTTTTCGCTCCATTGTGCAACCACGTGATTGAAAATCATGGTCACTAAAACCAAAACGGAAATTGTTGTTTGCGTAGTTATTTATACCTGATTTTTCTGAAACAAAAAAATTATATACATGATTGTGGTTTTTAAGGTTTCTAGGTATAATAATGATAATTACGTTTAAATTCAAAAATTTATATTTGAAGAAAATGCAGTAAGGGAGAAAACATGAAATTCGTTGACCCTAAAAACGACATTGCGTTTAAAAAAATTTTCGGTAGTGAAGATAAAACTCAAATCCTCATATCCTTTCTAAATGCTGTTTTGGAATTGACTGGTGATAAGATGATTCAAGAAGTAATTATCCTGAATCCATTTCAGGCTCCACGTCTCAAGCATTTGAAATACACAACCCTTGATGTACAAGCAAAGGACAAACGAGGAATAACTTTCATCGTGGAGATGCAAATTCGTGGGTTAGAGGGTAGCAAAAAACGTTTTGTTTATTATACTACCAAAGCCTATTCCTTGCAGCTCAAGCGTGGTATTGATTATCCCAAATTGAACCAAGTTATATTTATTGGCATATTGGGATATAAAGAATTTGAAAATAAGAAGTACCTCAGTCGGCATTTGATACTAGATGCAGAAACGCACAAGCATGAAATCAAAGAGATTGAGTTCAATTTCATTGAACTACCTAAATTCAAAAAGAAAATTCATGAATTGGCAACAATATTGGACAAATGGATATACTTCATCAAGCATGCCAGAAAACTGGAAGTTGTCCCTGATAATATTGATGATGATGCATTACAGTTAGCTTATGAAGTTGCCAAAAAACATGGCTGGACAGATGAGGAGTTGGAGTTGTATGACTATTGGGCAATGAAAGCACAGGATGCTAGAGGTGAAGTGACTTGGGCAATGAAGAAGGGTCATGCCGAAGGTCACGCCAAAGGCGAACATGATAAAGCAATCGAAACGGCTAACAAAATGTTGGTTAAGGGTATGGATGTCACGCTTATTGCTGAACTGACTGGTCTGTCTGTTGATGAAGTTCTAGCTTTGACATGAAAATATTAACTATCTTACTTGCATTATTTGTTGGTCTTTTTGGAGTACGTTTATTGATTAATGGACTCCGAAATCTTACAACTTATTTCACGCTTAAATCTGATAGAGTTTCTGACAAGGCAAAAGAAACCCTTTTTAGGGATTTAATATTAGGCATTTTACTTATTATTTTAATGGTGGTAATATTAACCTGATGACATGGAACAAATATCTTACAGATTATAATGAAGGTTTGGGCGTTGTATATGAGCGCTTTATATTAAATGATTATTTACTAGGGGTTGCTGACAAATATAATATTCAAACTGTTTTGGAAGCTCCACTGTATGGCATGGCGGGTGTGAGTGGTATTAATTCATATTGTCTGGCAAAATCAGGCAGAAATATTACTTTGATTGATGATAACGCAGAACGATTGAAAGGTGTCCAACAAATTTGGGCGGAATTGGATACATCTGTCAATGTGATATACCATGCCGATTATGTCAATCTTCCTTTCGATGATAACACCTTTGATTTAGCATGGGAATGGGCTGGGTTGTGGTATCTCCCCGACGCTAAATCCCTATTGCAAGAGCTAGCTCGCGTTTCACGCAAATTGGTTTTTATAGCCATGCCAAACAATTGGCAAGTTGGCTATTTATTACGAAAGTATGTTATTGACCAACAATTTTTTCAAACGATTGATGAGCGATGGGTGAACATGTCGCTTATCAAAAATGTATTACAATCCGAAGGTGTAACATTTGTGGATGAAGGTGTGTTGGATGTGCCGCCTTGGCCCGACACGGTTATGCCCGCAGCCGAAGTATTAAAACGGTTAGGTATTCGTAGCAAAGCGTTAAATGAGCGATTTACTGGAGAGGGCTGGCAGTGGAGTACGATGGCATATTACTTGAATGAACAGCCTAGTTTGCATGAAGAAGTGATGAAATACGCTTGGCTTGACCATGCTCCTTTGCCATGGCAAATCAAGCTGGTATGGGCACATCATCATTACGTGCTAGGAACTGTTGGTTAAAATCATAGTGCGTACATTTTCCAATATACCTTTTACGTGGGCATAATCATTTTCTAGTTCTATAAATTTTTCAAAAGCGTTATCCAGTTTATTGCTCATTCCTGCTAATTCTAATTCCCGACAAATCGACGACATTTTATGGATGCCGAATATGCGACATGTTGATTTTAAGGCATGGGCAACCACATCCACATTTTTGTTATCCTCATGAGCGATTGCTTGCTTTAGTTGCCTTAATTGTTGCGGTGTCTCTCGCAAAAAATTATCAATAAGTGACAAGGCTATTTCTGTTTCGTCATCCTCGATTAATTCGTCAAGGATATCGAGGCCGAGGATGGACGTATTATCAATAAAGTTTTTCAATATTGGTACTTTTTCTCTCATGAAAATTTCTCGTTTTTTCACAACAAACTTAACTGCGTTCTCATCTGTAATTTCCAATGTCCGCTATGCGTTCGCATGGCAATCGTTTCCAGCACATTTAAAATCGTTTGTTCTTCTGGGGTTATGCCGTTTTTTAATAGTGGCATGATGTGCAACACGATTTCATCAGGGGAAATTGACAACTTTAATCTGTCGTCCATGTGCATTTAAGATAGTTTTGATATAATGAAATCCATAATAGGCGAGTCGCTCTTTACTTTCAACGATAATTATGGTTATGGACGTATCAGCCAACATCCTCAAAAACTTAGGGCGTTTTTCATTTTTCCCAGAACCAAGTTCTTTAACAATATGATTGATTTGCCATCCCTTAGCCATACAGTAATTGGTCAGGTGTTTGACCTGTTTATCTAAATCTGCTCGATTTTCAGTAGAAGAAACACGAGCATAAATAGCCACTTTTTGGACTTTATCATTTTCTTGTCCTTCAGTGATGATAATAGTTCCTGTGTCTATTTGATAGCCTGCAATCCCGCCTGCTTTATACCAACGCCAGGCTGTAACATAACTCACACCAACTTTTTTTGCATATTCACTTAGCTTCATGCAAAACACCATATCAAAACCTGATACAACATGCAAATTTGTAGGATAGATAGCTTGTTTTTGTTATTTCTATTTCTCTGCTATCTCTATTTGTTTTTCTTCCTAATCAACTTTTCTAACTCGCCAGCAGTTTGCTTGGTATAAAACCATATTACGCCTGGTTTTTGTTTTGAGCTAAAAACAACAGCTAACAGAAGCTTTTCTGTAACCTGATAAGTGTAAATATGCTGATTGTCACCCTCATGATAACTCGATTTGAAATCATCTTTATTATCAATCAAAGTAGAGAGTTCAGCTGCAGCCAAAAAGCTAGCTGCTATCAGAGAGGCAACAGTCTTAGCATCTGTTTCACTTTTGATACCTGCTATTTCTACAAGTTTCCCATCTATTTTGAGTAATAGTACCAAAGTAGCATTTGTATTTTGTCTAAGTTGTGTTAAATATTTTGAAATTGTTTCATCTTCTGGCATTTTAACCTCTTGTTTCAACAATTCTTCTACAGAGAATTGTCCAAGGGCATGTTTGACAACAGTACGAATTTGGGCGACATTTAACGGCTTATCAAGATAGCCATCAAACTCAAGATGGTCAACTGTGGTGCGTAATTCAGGGGTTCCATGTGCGGTCATTAATACAACTTTAGTTTGTGGTGTCATATATCGTACCGCCCTCATTAAATCCACCCCACTCAAACCAGGCATCATATAATCTGTAATAATTAGGTCAGATGGATTTTGTTGCAATTTTTCTAAAGCCTCCATTCCATCTTTTGCTAAATCAATTTTATAACCTTTCCCTAATTTTCTAAGACTATGCTTGAGCAGAGTAAGAATAAGGTTGTCATCATCCACAACTAAAATTCGTTTATCAGCCATTATGTACTCTTTTCATTGATTCTATGCAGTCACAACGATTACCCACTGCAACAACAGGTAGATTTAGTTTAACCCTATACATAATTCTACCTCAAATTGACTAAAAGTGCAATGGTATTCGAGTCCTTACAACAAGGAATCACAAAACTAGCTTTGTGATTCCTTGTGTGAAGTTGAACCCAAATTTTCAATTAGTGCCATCATTTTCATCAAAAATGAAGACAAGGCATTTAGCACAATATCATCATGCCCTGTTTGTAATACCTTTAACTCTTGAACCTTTGGCATGTGAGCGGCGATTTCAGGCAACTGCTCGATTAATTGTTGTGACAAATCACCATGCGTAATCGAATTGCGAACCTCTTGACGTAAACGAGCTATTTCGACTTCTTGCACTTGTTTTTCTTGGGCAAGACGTAACTTTTCTCGTTCCGATTCAAGTTCGTTCAGATGTTGTTTTCGTTGACATGCAATTTCAGACTCGATGATTTGTTGCTTGAGCATGTCTTCTTGTTTTTGCAATGCCAATCGATTTTCCGACTCTAATTTTTTCAAAGTTGCTTCCTCACCAAGTCGTTTTTGTTGAGATTCGACCTGTTTTTCAGCCAGACGATTTTCTTCAGTGATGACATGCAACTCCTGCTCAATCAGTAAACTTTTCTGCCGACTTTTCGTTTCGGTTTCTAATAGAGTCCTCTTCAACATTTCTTCATTTGTTCGTTGCAAGGCAGCTAATTTTCGAGTCTGTTCTATTTTAGCCGACTGATTTTGCAAACGTTCTTCTGAATCACGCTGCATGGCAGTCGTTTCTTCCTCTACCTTCACGTCTTGACGAATCGATTCTTGTTCTTTAGCAGTACGGATATCTTCTTGACTCAAGCGGAGTTCTAATGCCTCTGTCTTTTTAGTCTCTTTAATCTGTTCAATTGCAACCATCGTTTCAGTTTCGCGTGTTTCTGAAAGCCGTTTTGTCTCCAACTCTTTTTGATGAATGTCTTGTTGCATCGTTAGAGAACTCATACGGGCAATTTTTTCTTGTTGATGTCGAAACGGTGTTTGCAAATCTTGCCATAACCGTTGCGAGCTAACCAACGCTTCCCGAATCTGGACGGTCACAATCTTGATGCCCAAACCTTCGCTCACCTCATCACCACCATGCTGACGACCTTCTGATACTGCTTTAAGCCGCGTGGTCAATTCTTCAATGATGGGAGCTTTATTTGCGATAGGCAATCGAAAAATCATCAATTTGCCATTGCACATAAGCCAAAATATTAATGCCTTGTTTTTCCTTACTGATACAATTTGCTACCACGCCAATTGTTTGCATGGCGGCTGGTACAACCAAATAAGCATCGGTGTATGGATTATAACTGAATGACAAGCCTAAACCGAGTGTTACAGGTTTTTCCTGTCCCATGCGAGTATGAATAACATAAGCATTAGGTGGAATAATCACCCGTTTGAACATCCAAAAACCAGTTTCACGAATAGCGATCGGTTCTTTTTCCAATTGCATCTCTTCTGAAGTTTTTAAGCCATCAATTAACACTTTATCACCTCCTCCTGGTGATGGTTGGGGGGTAGGCATAGCTGGTTTTGGCGATGGAGCCATCCGCCGCCGCATCAAGCCAGCTGATAATTGCTTTTTTGGTTCATGCTCCTCCACGGATGCCTCTTCTATCTCTACCTCCTCATCATCTAAATCGTACATTTCTATTTCTTGTGGGGTTGGAATGACATTTTGGGCTTGCCATATATCTGCCGCCGATTTTCGTTTTTTCATTATGTCCTCCTGTAACCATTTTACTCCATCTTGTTCCAATGTCATGCGTCGGAGAACGCATTGGGACGCAGAACGTCTTGGCATGCGTAAACGCGGAGCATAGCCACAAGAGGAGTGATGTTAGGATTAAAGTGGAATATTAAACTCATCCATTATTTCATCACCATGTATTTTTCTATGATGGATATGACAATATTCAGAACCATCCATTATCTTATTCCGACAACGATTACCAGCTAATGTGGTTGCCTTACACTGACCAATAGTTGAAGGCAATTCTGATTCTGGCTCGGCATTAAGTGGCATGTCTTCTATGTCCATCTCATCGGAAACCGAATGCACCTCTGGCTTGGGATTAAGTGGCATGTCCTTTATGTCCATCTCATCGGAAACCGAATGCACCTCTGGCTCGGCATTAAGTGGCATGTCTTCTATGTCCATCTCATCGGAAACCGAATGCACCTCTTGCTCGGGATTAAGTGGCATGTCAAGTGGCATGTCTTCTATGTCCATCTCATCGGAAACCGAAGGTGGCTCTGGCTCGGGATTAAGTGGCATGTCTTCTATGTCCATCTCATCAGAAACCGAATGCGACTCTGGCTCAGGATTAAGTGGCATGTCTTCTATGTCCATCTGTGATGATTTTAATGATTCACGTAGCACTTGCCAAAAATCCATTACCATGTCTAAATTACCTGTCACCATCATTTTGCGTTCAGTAAATGCTGTTTCAGAATCTAAGTCTCCCTCGATAATATGCATGAAATCTTTGGCAGAGATAGTTATTCCACAATCAGCTTCCATTAACTCTCCTTCAAAAAGGCATGGGGGTCTATTTTTCAGGTCAATCACCCATGATTTCATCATGTTTGTTTCAGTAGTAACATTTAGCTGATAAATATTTTGTATTGATTCAGTCAAGAATGGGTCATCTATTATGTTCTGTGCAAATTGTTTTAGGAAGGCACAAAATGACAATCCGCTATTAGTTGAAACATCTATACCCAAACAAGATGTTATCACACCACTACCAGTTATCATCAATTTACGTTCGGAGTATGCCTGTTGAAATGTGAGTTTCCCATCGGCGATGTGCATAAATGTATCGGCTGAAATTGTCATTTCACAATCCGCTTTTGCCGATTTGCCTTGTGTGACCCGACCTGTTTTTACATCAATAATCCAGGCTTGAGGAAAACTCCCCATGATATTAAGTTGATACACCCCGCCTTGCTTATCGACTTCATGAGGATTATTAACAAGATGCTGTTGGATATTCTCAAAGAATATGTCACTTATTGGTAGTGATTCCGTTTCAATATCAATCATGTCAGGTTGGGTTTGTACAGCTTGTTCAAGTTCGTCAAGCGATTCCCCCAAATAACGAATGAGCAACTCCACATCAGACACAGTTTCAGCACATGATGTAGCTGTTTTCCTCCCATGTAAAATGGTGTTTGGGAGCAAGGTACATTTGTAATAACTACATTGAACACTGGGTCATGTCGTTTAGCAATACTAAAGCGAGTGTATAGATGGGTGGCTAAGTTGCCAATGCTAAAGGGAATGAATTCGGTATAATCCATCAATATTTTAGCTGATGTTGCTTGATGATAGGTCTTACTTCGGATAGTATTTTGATAAATTTTCTCTAATCGTTTAATGGGGTCTGCTTCATCCGTTGCTAATTGAACTAGCATCAATGAAATTTGATTACCGATAGAGCCTTTTTCTGTTTCAGTGCGGGTCGATATCGGCACCATCGAAACAAGTGGTTTTTCGGGTAGTCCGCCTTTTTCTTCAAGATAGCGTCGTAAGCCACCACCACATACTGCTAATACGACATCATTGATGGTGCTTCCTGGCATTTTCTTGCGGATGTTTTTCACACGGTCAAGAGAAAACAACATATTATCCCAAGCTCGTTGAGATGATATCGGCACATTTAAAAGTGTAGGTGGAGCCGAAAATGGTAAGGGAGGAAGTCCCATTCCTTCTACTTTTGCTAGTTGCCCTGCTTTGATAGTTGACCAAGCTGTTTTGAAAACTAGCTTTGGTATCTTAAGCGAACGCTGAACATAATTATACCAGGTTCGAAACAAGAGTTCTACATCACCTGGCAAGGGGTCAATATAACGCGGTTCAGGCGGAGGCACTTGAGCCACTTCAGGCTGTTCCCAACCGCCTGGCTCGGGCAGGGAGATATAGTGTAAATGTCTATCAATATCAAAATCGGGGTCATCAATCCAATAGGGATAGTCCAAATCAAAAGGCACATGTACAAGTCGTTGCCGAAAGGTACGAACCATGTGCAATCGTGAAGCTAATATTTCGCGGAAGGCATCAAAATTAAGTCCCCCCTCAAAAATAGCTACGTTTCCGATGTGCATGGGTGAATTAGCAGTTTCTAAATAAAGAAACATCGTATCGCGTTCTGTTAATAGTTGCATTGTTTTTCCGTTTTCTTTAAATTTGTAGGGTCAAAGCTTGCTTTGACATGAAAAAGCAAGCTTTTTCGCTCCAAAGAATGATTATAGTACTGCATGGCATAAATCCTACACGATGATAAGACATGTGTCCCATATTCCTACATGTTCTACCTGAAAAAATAGCATTGAACAGCCCTGAATAGTAGGGGCGTACGGCCTACGCCCCTACAACTAGCTCATCCAGGAGGTAACCGTTTACCCCCACCCCGAGGGCTGTTCAAAGCTTGCTTTGACATGAAAAAGCAAGCTTTTTCGCTCCATTGTGCAACCATGGGATGGGGGAGTTTACTAACGAGAGGGAGTGAATAATTACTTCATTCTTGTTTGAGATTCAATTTAAACCCATAGCCACGCACAGTCACAACATAGTTATGGTCGGGGTCAATTTCACTTAACCGATTTCGTAAGCGTCGAATCATGGCATCTACGGCATCATCACTAACTCCTTCTGCATTATCATCGGGCCATGCGGCTTTAATTACCTCATAACGACTGTAAACCTTACCAGGATGCTCAAATAACAGCGTGAGTATGTGATACTGTTGTGTACTTAACGAAGGAGTCAATTGTTCCCCTTTGATATAAACTTGACGTTCAATATCATCAAGCCGTAACAATTCTGCTATTCTACCAGGCAGAGGAGCAGTCGCTTCACTGTCTACAAAAGTCAAGTCTAAGCCAGGGGCAAGTTGCAACTTATCTCCATCAGCCAAAATATGTTTTTTGTAGACACGGTTTCCATTGACGTAAAGTCCATTTTTACTCCCCGCATCTTGGGCAGTATAGATAGTGCCATTGCGGCGAATACAAGCATGCTGGCGAGAAATCCAACGGCTCGGTAAACAGATTTGACATGAATCTGAACGCCCTAAGAAAATCTCGTTTTTGTCAAGCATCCATTGGTCTTTTATTAACTCCCCTTCCTGCCAAATAAGCATGGCAGTATTTGTGGGTATATTATCCATTATTATCTCTCCTTTTTTTGACAGTCCGCATTAATTGGTTTATGCTAAATACAATATTTAAATCCAATATATTTATTAAGTGACAAAGCTGGAATGTCAAAGCATGTTTTGGCATGAAAAAGCAAGCTTTTTCGCTCCATTCTTTGGCTTTCCAATTTTAATTCATTATGACTTACCTGAAAACAGGTACAATACTTCGAGACCGATATCATATCGCAGGCTTAATTGGCACAGGTGGCATGGGGTCTGTATATTTGGCAGATGATGAACGCATATCAGGGCGTCGTTGTGCTATCAAAGAGCAGGTGATGGATAGCGACCTGCTCAAAACTGCTCAAATTCAGTTCCAACAAGAGGCTTCGATTTTAGCCCAACTCGACCACCCTGGTTTGCCTCAAGTGAGTGACTATTTCTCTGATGAGGAAAATGGGCGAGATTACTTGGTCATGGACTATGTGCCTGGTCAAAATTTAGAGCAGTTGGTCAAAAAAGCAAACCATGAATCTAAATTTTTGGATGAAGAAACAGTGTGTGATTGGCTTGACCAATTGTGTGCTATTTTGATTTATCTACACAGCCGAAAACCGATGGTACTACATCGGGACATTAAGCCTGCTAATATCAAATTAACTCCCGACAACCGCCTCAAGTTGGTCGATTTTGGCATTGCTAAACCATTTGATGCCGACGACCCACGCACCATCACTGGCTTACAAGGTTTAGGAAGTTTACCGTATACGCCTCTCGAGCAGTACATCGGACATATAGGACATACCGATGACCGTACCGACCTGTATGCTTTGGGAGCAACATGTCATCATCTCCTAACAGGACAAACCCCACCTAGTGCCAATGCTATTTTAACAGCGATGCGACTTCATCCTGATGAACGCCCCAAATCAGTTCAGGTTTGGTATACAACTTTACGTGAAACAGTTAGTACAGTTTCTCATGATACCCTTCCAATTACCATCGCTAATCCCACAACCTACACGACGTTAGCTAATATATTTCGTGAAAACGCTGTCTTACTTGGGATTGCATTCATGCTTTTGGTGTTAGCATTAGTTATCACTTATGGTGGATACCCTCCCACGTAGTACCAGGGCTGTTCAATGCTAAAGAGGATATTGGATTTAGTACCTCAATCTCATCCATGGAGTATTGTTTTTAACAGAATATGTAGGGATTTATGGCATAAATCCTACACGATGATAAGACATGTATCCTATATTCCTACATGTTCTACCTGAAAAAATAGCATTGAACAGCACTGAATAGTAGGGGGGCGTACGCCCCTACAACTAGCATTGAACAGCACTGCACGTAGTACGGATATCCTAGCTGCACTACGAGTCGATTTGCCTACGAACACGATACTCTAAAAAACTGCCTATTAAACCAAAGGCAAACACCAATCCTGATAATGTCATACGCTGTATGGTAATACTTGATTCGGGCATGAGCCATATTTCAGGACGGAACCATCCCAAACCGTACAGTAAATAAGCAATCGTACCTCCAATAAATATTACTAATGCCAATCGTGTTCGTTCGGATGGTGTGCGATAAGTATGTTGCCACATGTTCGTTCCAATTATCGTTGCCATAAATATAGTAATCATTGTAATAAATAGATCTCCTCCATCAACATGTCTTGACATTCCCTCTTGCGTTTCATCTGTAATAACAACTGTCGCTGTCGGAACAGAAGTCACTGAAACTATCGGAGATGGAGTATCAGTTTCTGTTGGTATGGGAGTAGGTGTGTTAGGAGGGGCAGCCACACTGACAATTTGGGGACGATGGCTTTTAG
This sequence comes from Anaerolineaceae bacterium 4572_78, assembly GCA_002084875.1. GTDB lineage: Bacteria > Chloroflexota > Anaerolineae > 4572-78 > 4572-78 > 4572-78. The sequence continues at coordinate 37,530 of NBMH01000079.1, forward strand.
CTTGACCACTTCGAGTAAATAATTCAACTGTGCCAGGCTCGGTTAGTATAATCGTTGTTTCAACTACACCCTCAATTGTTGTTTCAGGAGGAATACTTATTATTCTTTTGTCGGTATACATAATATCAAACTCAACAGGTGTACCATCAGGCACAATGTTGCCATTGTGGTCTAAGATAGGTCCCACTCGTAAAATAACCGACACAGGTGGTAATAAACTCTCAGGGCTGATACTTTGTACCTGCACAGGAAATGAAAGAATAGGGTCAGCAACAAGGATACTTGCCAAATCGTAGCCGATTCCTTCCACATTGACGGGCGAAGCTCCCATAGGTGATATTTTGTCGAATAATGTGCGAACGGCTACTTCTAAATGAGGTGATGTTTTACTATAAAGAGCAAAATAAGCAGTCAATTTGTTTACTTCGGTAGTATCCAAATAATAGGGACTGTTAAAAGCAAACACTATCAGATTTTTATTGTAAAGACTGGTTAATCCTTGTGCCAAAAATAGCTTAAGAGCATCGGAATCAGGGAATCGGCTGGTGTTTAAATCTAGCATGGCAAAGATAATCCAATCTGCCTCTTGGATTAATGTCGTGATTTTTTGATGCGTGGATATTTCTTCACTTTCATCTCCATCTGGATTATCAGAAGATGAGGTCTCTGATGGTGTTTCTTTTATCTCATCTGCTATTGCTAAAGTGCCAACAAGCACATTCTTCAATTCTGAAAAAGTAATCGAAGTAATATTTTCAGGTCTGACTCGTGCCGTTGTATCAGGACCGTAAAGTTGAATGATGATATTTTTCAATGCGTTTTTAGACAAAGTCTCGAATGGTTGGCATGTAACCTGATAACATTCTTTTACTTGGCGAGTATCAGAAACAATTAATATTTTTTCGTTCACATCAGGGGGACGTTGAATCCGCAAACTATATTCTGCGGGCGTAGGGTATAGCAATGTTAAACTTTGCTGGGCAATTTGTTGAGAAATCTGTTCTCCTTGCCCTGAAACAAACAAGGCGACTTCTTCATCTACTAAAAACGCATTGGGACTCAAACTCGGAAATAATTTTAGCTTTAGACGTAAAATACGTGTCACTGATGTGTCAACCCGCTTGGCAAATGCCTCATTTTGTTCGTATTCGGTTTCAAAATACTCAATTGTATCTTTGATATTTTCAAACTGGTTAGACCACATGCCATTTAGAGCAAATTGAGACAAAATCAAAATATCGTTTCCTGCTATGAATGCTTCATAAGCAACACGACGATGTGGGAAGGTTTGTAAGGTAGGGTCATAATATTTTTGTACAGCAGGGACACCGAGTGCATCGCTGATAATCAAGCCACCTTGTTTACGCCATGGTCTAAATTCAGGTAAATCAAGCAAGATGGTCATGCTTTGTTCGTCAAAACTAATCGGAGCCGTGACTTGTCGAAAACCTCCCTGAAAGCCACGATATCGGATGTGACCTGACATCATCATGTCAGTGATGCCAGGACGACTTAAATCTGTGACCTCAAAGAATGGAACTAGCTCAATGCGTCTTAATCCTTGTAAAGATTTATCAACTGTTGCCACTTCATTATCTGGCAATCGGTCGCTACCGCCATGTCCAGGAAAATGTTTTGCCACCGTAGCAATTTTATTATTACTTCCTTCATGAACACCCTGAATATACACTTGTCCCATCTCTCCCACCCAAAATGGGTCACCACCAAATGAACGAATCCCAATATCACCTCTACCCGTTGGATGAGGATTATTTAAGACATCTACCACAGGTCCCAACAACAGGTTAATCCCCATCGCTGAAAGTTCCTGACCCACAATTCGTCCAATCGCTTGAGCATTATCCATATTCCAGGTCGCCCCGATGCTCATGGGACTAGGTATGGATGTCGCCCCACCACGAATACGCGTAAAGGGCAAATCATCACCTTCATGGTCAACCGCAATGAAAAGAGGGATGTTTTTATTGTCAGATGTCTGTGCCTGTAGTTTATTGGTTAGCATGGCAATTTCTTTGGGGGTATTGTCGTTGTTGACAAAATTACCATTGCTTGATTGAATGACAACTCCTCCCACTTTATATTTAGTGATGAGTATGTTAATGTCAGAATTAGAGTCAGCATTATTTCCCTCAAATGGTACCAGAAACAACTGTCCTACTTTTTCCATGACTGTCATGTCAGCAAGTAGATTTTCTAGGAGAGATGGGTCTTGGGCTGTCACCGTTGGCGAAACCAATCCATCCAATAAAAGAATTATGAGACTTACAATTAAAATTTTTGTATTAGTCGGAACGATATTGAATGAATTGAGTGATAAATTGAGACGGAGAAAAACCATCAATGCCTTGATGCGGTCTCTCGTTATATTCAAGCCTGTAAAATGTGCCTTGACTTATACGCAATTCCCGACACGCTTGTGCCGCATTGCCTACTTCTTCAATCTTTCAAATAATGCTTTTCTTTGTTGATATGTTGTTGGACGACTGTATATTTTTTCCCCACCATCCTATTATAGTTGTTTATTTCTTTTTTGCAAATTATTTAACTTCATTCTGACTAATACATTTTTTCCTAAAAACTTAAGACATGAAGATTTAAGACAAGAAAGGTTTTTAAAAACCTTTCTTGTCTGTGGCATGTAAAAAAATGTCATGGACTCACTCCAAGTTCTTCTAAGTGTTTTAATGCCTCATTTCGCCAATATTCATCATCACTCAATTCAAGATATTTCTTGAAATCGGCAATAGCTTTATCATTCTCTTTCAGTTGCTTATACGTATTTCCTCGACCAAAGTATGCATCTGCATCATCAGGGTCAAGGCGGATGGCTTCGCTATAATCGGTAAGTGCTTTCTCATACTCGTGCAAATTATAATAAGCACGCCCTCGATTATAGTATGTGATTGCAGATTCAGGGTCAAGGCGGATGGATTCGCTATAATCGGCAA
>NBMH01000080.1 GCA_002084875.1 Anaerolineaceae bacterium 4572_78
TTTCGAAAAAACTGTCAAATCACATAGGTGCTATTTGGTATTTTGTTCATCATTACAATGCTTCTTTAGCCACCTAAATCATTCTCTATTCAGGACTACCAAAACAAGAAAGGTTTTAAAAACCTTTCTTGTTTGACCCTTACCTAGTGTGTAGTTAGAAATTAAATTTTTTGGAAAAATTGAATTTCTACATTCCTGCCAACCACAAAAAGAAAATTGCTACCAGTATAGCAATGAAAGCCAACACATCCTCCGTCAAACTGATTGCCCAATTAGCCAAACCAACCGTCAGTACAGTTGATTTGACCCGAACAACGGATTTGGCAGTATGGATACCACCCGCCAAAATAAGCCCAGCAATTACGGCTAGGATGGGATGTGCCATGCCGATTGCTCCTGAGCCAATGGCAAAAACAATTGCCCCTGCTATCGGTCGAATGACAGTTTGGATAATGTCGTTCATGTGGTCAACAAGGGGGATTTTGTCAACCGTTAATTCGATGAGAAGTAAGACGGTTAACGTAATTATAATCCAACCATTTGTTAAAATGCTCAATGGTTCTTCTAAAGCAATAATGCTAGTGTATCTGGCAAGAAGGGCGATAGTGAGTAACGGTTTATACGCATTGATGCCTGCCGCACTCGAAAGCCCAAACGCTGCTAGTAAACTTGTTAGTTCCATGATAATCTCTAACTAAAAATATCAGTTACTTCTTGTAATTCTAATTTAATCAATTTCATATCAGTATCTAAAAAATTAAAAAGATAAAGCATCAAATCAATCAAGCGATTTTTTGTTTTTGCATCTAGCACAAGCGTATTGTCGTTGTTGACTTGAATATCAGCTAGGGTACGTAAAGTTCCTGAAGGTGCATCTACCGTACTAAGTTTGTTATCAGTGGTATCTCTTATCCACAAATAAGAGTAGCCATTTTCATCTTTACCTTCAAAGGTCATATCTTCTTTTTCTTCAAATTCACTGATGACATGTTGAACAGAAGAAATAGTAAAGATAGCTGTAGCAAAAACAAGGGTTTCTCTACCGTGTTGTAAATCATCATTATCAAATTCAAATAAATTGTCAACATTATTTTGCAATGACTCGTCAAATTCAAGTAACGGTAATAACCGCTCCTGTTTTTGCTCATTTGCTTGCCTTATCTTGTTTACTTGATATTGCATACTAGGTGCTGTCCTCAACAAAATTGGTTTTCGTGAGGGCATGTTTTCTCGTTTTCGTTTTCGTTTTGCCATTTTATTTTTTGTCCTCAATGGTTGATGCGTTTTGACTTGCTAACTCAAATTGATATTGATAACAGTTCAAATTGTACTATACAATCGATTTTTTGTCAAATTTATTTCCTGATAAAATATAGTAACGGTAATCACCTTACTGAAACGACAAAGTGTCTGTGGTTAGACCTGACAGGTTTTTAGAAACCTGTCAGGTCTGTATCCAAAATATTACTTTAAAATCATTGCACAGGTACAATATTTTTAGAAATAACTATTTAATGCTATAATGGTATTTCTGATTTTTAAATTTGTGTTTAACTCAAAAGCACAAACTCAAATAGTTATGATTAGGATGGGTAAAGCTTGCTTTGCCTCTCCAAAAACAATATAATTATGGAGATTATAATGTCTGAAAATGGTTATGATGATGTAGTATCAGCTGGTGTAAGTTTCACACTAACTGAAGAACAAAAGATGATTCAAAAACTTGCTCGCGATTTCAGTCGCAAGGAAATTGCCCCGAAGGCAGAGCATTACGACAAAAGCCATGAATTTCCATGGGATGTGTTGAAAAAGGCACAAGAAATAGGTTTAACCACGATGGCTGTACCAGAGGAGTATGGTGGCATGGGACTAAGCCTGTTAGAAGAAATTATAGCTGCAGAAGAAATGGCTTGGGGATGTTCAGGGATTTCTTTAGCAATTGTGATTAACAATCTGTCTGCATTGCCAGTGGTGCTTGGTGGCAATGAAGAGCAGAAGAAAAAATATCTTGGTCGTTTGGTAGATGGAAAATTAGCGGCTTATGCCGTCACAGAACCAGATGCAGGCTCTGATGTGGCTGCACTTAAAACCACTGCCGTACGTGATGGCGATTATTATATTCTCAATGGTACCAAAACGTTTATCACTGGTGCTACTGTGGCAGATTGGTATGATATTTTTGCCTATACTGACCCAAGCGTTCCTTACAGAGGCATGAGTGCTTTTGTGGTAGACCGCGATTCAGAAGGCTTGACGGTTGGTAAACCATTCGATAAATTGGGACAACGTGCTTCTGATACGGCTGAAGTAATATTGGAAAATGTACGCGTTCCAGCTGAAAATCTGATTGCAAAAGAAGGCATGGGCTTTTTACTATACAATGGGTAAACCAATCTATAAGCATCAAGCTATTGGGCATTCGATTGCCGACATGGCAATAAATATTCAAGCAGCTCGATTACTAACATGGCAATCAGCCGTGTTACATGATTCGGGTCAACAAAATTCAACCTATGCCGCTATGGCAAAAGCATTTGCAGCCGACATGGCTATGAAAGTTTGTATAGATGCTGTGCAGGTGTTTGGTGGATATGGTTACATTTCGGAATATCCAGTTGAAAAATTGATGCGTGATGTCAAAGTAAGTCAGATTTATGAAGGAACAAGTCAAATCCAACGGAACATTATCGTCCGAGAATTATTCCATTAACAAACCGTAGGGCAATCATAAGATTGCCCCTACACTTTTTCTCGTTGATACGCTGTGTTTTTTTCTCGTTGATACGCTCTGTTTTTTTCTCGTTGATACGCTCTGTTTTTTTCTCGTTGATACGCTCTGCGTAGCGACGCGTACTATATTTGCTAAAAATCTTAAAAGACTATATACTAAAACAGTTTTAAGATTTTTCACAAACAAACTATTTAACAAAGGAGTTTAAGCTATGTCAAAGATTGTTGAACTACTTGGCAAAGATGCTGAATATCTGTTGGACTTTGGTCAACCCAAAGTTTCAAAGGAGCTTATACATATTCCCGGTCCCGATTTTGTAGACCGCATTTTCATCGACTCAGACCGCAATAACCGTGTACTTGGTAATTTGAGTTGGTTGTTTATGTCGGGACGCTTGGCAGGTACAGGGTATGTTTCGATTTTACCCGTTGACCAAGGGATTGAACATAGTGGTGGAGCCTCTTTTGCTCCCAATCCAATTTATTTTGACCCCGAAAATATTATTAAACTGGCAATTGAAGGTGGCTGTAATGGTGTGGCTTCTACCTTTGGAGTATTCGGCATGCTTGCTCGAAAGTATGCCCATAAGATTCCATTCATAGTCAAAATCAACCATAATGAATTGCTAACTTATCCCAATAAGCACGACCAAATTTTGTTTGGTACGGTTGAGCAAGCATATAACATGGGAGCTGCCGCGGTAGGTGCTACCATTTATTATGGTTCTAAGGAGTCAAGTCGGCAAATTGTTGAAATAGCAGAGTCATTTGCATTGGCTCATGAACTTGGCTTGGCAACAGTTTTATGGTGTTATGTACGTAACAGTGCTTTCAAGACTAAGGATAAAGATTATCATGTCTCGGCTGACTTGACAGGACAAGCAAACCATCTCGGTGCTACCATTCAGGCTGACATTGTTAAGCAAAAACAACCTGAAAATAATGGCGGCTTCACAGCTATTAAATTCGGTAAAACTCATGATAAGGTTTACACAGAACTGTCATCTGACCATCCAATTGATTTAACTCGCTATCAGGTTGTTAATTCTTACATGGGACGTGTTGGGTTGATTAATTCTGGTGGAGCAAGTGGTGATAATGACTTCGCTCAAGCAGTCCGCACAGCCGTAATTAACAAACGTGCTGGTGGCATGGGATTGATTTCAGGACGTAAGGCATTCCAAAGACCCATGAAAGAAGGTATTGAATTACTGAACGTTATTCAAGATGTCTTTTTGGATAAACAAGTTACTGTTGCTTAATGAATCAGGTTTTGATGATGAAATCATGACCGACATTCTCACAAGTATCAGTCACAGTTTAACCAACACCAAAGTTTTTAGTTGGCACGTTATATAATGTGCCAACTAAAAACCCGCAGATATAAAAAAAAGGAAAGTGGTAGAGTATGGTGTGAATTGATTCACAAGCTACTCTTCATAAACTTTTTCTTCCTCTTCTTCGACTACTGTTTCTTCTGTAACTTCAACTTCTTCAGTAATCAATCTTGGTGGAAGAATGTTAGCAATCATTGAAGTCGGATTGGAAAGTACCGTGACACCTTCTGGTAGTGATAAACTAGATACTGTTGCTGATTTGGCAAATGTGCTAATTACGCTAGTATCAAACAGAATTTTTTTAGGGATATTGTTAGGTTCTACTTCAACATCAATATGAGTAATGCCTCTCATCAGAACACCGCCTTCTTGAATCAGGACTGATGTCCCAATCAACTCAATGGGAACTCTCACAGAAACTTTATCCGTAGTTGATATATTGTGGAAATCAACATGCAGTAGCTTACGTTTAACAGGCGAATATTGTCTGCTACGTGCTAAAGTAACAACAGGCTCTGAATCGTCAATATTTATTTCAATGAGATTAGTTCCTCCTGCACTTTTCAATATTTTTTCTAGATGTTTATATTCTACCTGAATTGATATATTTTTTTGTCCCTTACCGTAGATTTCAGCTGGAACATAGCCTTTCTGACGCAATGCTTTTGTTTTTTTGCCAAAAGCATGCCGCTTTTCGGCATGTAGTTCAAAACTCATAGTTCTCGTCTCTCTATTTAATTATTTTTTGTAATATAAAATGAGGAAGTTTTCAAAGGCGTGCCAAAAGTTTTTGCTTTTGGAGTTCAAAATCTTCCTTACTAATAAACCCTCTATCTCGCAACTGCCCTAATTGTTCTATAGATTCAAAAATATCATCGGATTCTGGCTTTTGCGATGAGGTTGATTCTTGTACTTTTTGTAAATTTGAGACCACCTCCTCGCCTCTTTTAAAGGCGGTCTCATAAGCCATTTTAGCTTTGTTCAAATTGATACTAGCCAAACTGCCTTCTGATTCAAACTGCCCCATGGCAACATAACCAAGTGCATAAGTAGAGGTAGCAGATGTGGCGGACATTGCAACCCCACCAATTATAGTACCAACTCCAGGAATAAATTTGACTAAACTTGAACCAAGTTTGGCGATGGTGGTTCCTGCCAAAGCCGACACAAACCGTTTGCCTGATGATTGGGTAAATCCTACATCATACAAATTGGCTAACTGTTCTAACATGCCAACTTGAACAGCAGTAACAGCCGCTACATCCGCTAATGGAAGTGGAATTAATGCTCCACCCAGTGCCCAAATTACATGACTACTGATAATGTCTTCTGCCATTTCTTTTTTATCCATGGGACTCACATCCTCATTAGATTTATTTGATTGGGCAGAGTCTTGTGATTTTGTAGGTTCTTCTGTATCATCATCAAAAGCAAAAAAGCCACGAATGATTGACTCGACCACCATCCAAGGGATAGCAACTGGTTTTTCAGTAATAGTGATTGTCAATATTTGACCCTCAACAATATACTGCCCTTTGATTCCATTTCCAGAGAAACTCCCTGAATGAACATCTCCACTAAAAGCCACACCATTTTTCTCAATTGTTTGTTTTGCTTTAGCAATAACAACATCAGGTGTAGTGCTTAGGGTAATTTGAAATGATTTCATAATTGTTATCCAATGTTATGATTCTGTAGTAGCTTTTGCTTTATTGAACATAGTCATAAGCCTTGACTTACGACGTGAAGCATTATTTTTATGAATACTACCTTTTTGGGCAGCTTTATCTAAAGATTTGCTGGCTAGTTGGATTGTTTCTTCTGCTTCTTCCAAATCACCTGCTTGAATTAATTTACGAGCTTGTTTAACATAAGTACGTGCTGTTATTTTATAATATCTATTGCGAGTTCGGCGTTTTATAGCTTGTCTAGCACGCTTTTTGGCTGATTTAATATTTGCCATTTTGTGTACTCCTTTATGCCTGTGAATGAATTACAGGCTACAAATGTCAAATGTGTTAAAACACGTTGATAATAACATGCAAAACCTGTTTTTAACAGGTTTTTCGTAGCAACAGACATTCCGATTGTCTGTGTCTATAGTTAATCCACCAATTCTAACTCAAAAATATAAATTTGTCCAATTACTAGAGTATATTTTAATTTTTGTATTGGTCAATGACATTTAAGATATTTAGAAAATTAATGCTACTGAGCTTATGAAAATCCTAATTTAAAATAAAGAATAGCAATAACCGATAAGCCCCACAACATCAAACCTACTTGTAATGGATGGTCTTTCAAAAGCACTTCAGATGGGTCACCGCTTGACTTTTGAACATATATCAACTGCAAATAACGAAAAACGCTATAAATAACAAGGGGAATAGTCAACATCATGGCATGATTATCGGGCAGATTTGGAGCACTGAACGTATACAAACTATAAGCCATGATAGTTGTTGAGGTAACGGTAGTCATTAAAATATCCAAAAACAATATACTATAATCATTTAATATTGGGCGTGTCGCTTGGCTACTATTTTCAACCAATAGTAATTCTTGCCGACGCTTACCAAATCCAAGAAGCAATGCCAATAACGTGGTACAGACATATAGCCATGGAGAAAAACGGCTGACATCAATTAATAATGCTCCTGAACCAACACGAATAACAAAACCAGCTGCGATGGTAAACACATCAATAATGACCACATGTTTTAACTTAAATGAATAAGCTAACTGCAATAGCAAATAACCTACCATCAATAAACCGAAATTTATATTTAACAAAAAGCTAAAAGGTAAAATAATCAATGGCAGAATGATGGCGATTATTGTGGCTGTCTTTTTGGAAATAGCACCCGAAGGCAAAGGACGATGCCGTTTTTTAGGGTGGGCTTTATCCTTTTCTATATCAACAATATCGTTGATGAGGTAAACTGTTCCTGAAATAAAACACAATATCACAAAACCAAATAGAGTATTAATCAAAGATGGTATATCGAAAAGTTTTTCATCGAAAACAAGTGCCGCAAAGATAATAACATTTTTCGTCCATTGTTTAGGACGCATCGTTTTTAATAAGGCTATAATCATTTTACATTTCATAGTCCTCAATCATTGCTACAAACTCTGTAAATGTCATTGCTTGTGGTAGATATTCATGGTGACTAGGATTGTTATAAGGATGGACATGCCAATCTCATGTATTATTTGCCCCGAAAATATGTTGTCCATCTCGTATCAAAGCAAATGCAGTTTTACCCGTTTGCTCATTATAAAAAATATTAATAAATCCACCTGAAGTTATATCAATCATTTTGACTTCCTTTCTTAAGTAGGTAAGTACCTAAGCATAAGTTTTTGTGATTTTTTGTAGCCAAGTATGTCAGGTTTCATTTTTTGTAGTTTTAATTGTATCACAAGAATGGGTATAGGGCAAGCATTGTTATACACCAGGAAATTTGTACAGATAAGATATTTATACTACAATACCTATGCATGAAACACCTTTTGAGAATTTTAGGCAAATTTGGTATTAAAGATTTATGAAATTATCTGTTATTATTCCTATCTATAATGAAGAAAAAACCCTTTCCGAAATTATCAAACGGGTTCAAGCAGTTGATATTAAGAAAGAGCTTGTTCTTGTAGATGATGGTTCTAGCGATGGAACAAAAGCAATTTTAGAGAAATTGGGAGAAAACCTTCCCGACAATATGAAAATTATCTATCAACCGCATAATCAAGGCAAGGGTGCGGCGATTGCTGAAGGGGTCAAGCATGTAACGGGAGATATTATCATTATTCAGGATGCTGACCTTGAATACAATCCTGAAGAATACCATAAATTAATTTCCCCCTTTGAAAACCAAAACGTTCAGGTAGTTTATGGCTCTCGTAACTTACATGAAAATCCAAAATCAACTGCTAGTTTTTATTGGGGGGGACGATTGCTAAGTTGGATAACAAATTTACTTTATGGCTCCCATATCACCGATGAGTCAACATGCTATAAATTATTTCGGACTGCTTTGTTAAAAGAAATTGGTATTGAAAGTAAGGGGTTTGAATTTTGCCCCGAAGTTACAGGCAAAGTGTTAAGACGTGGGATTCACATCCATGAAGTCCCCATCACGTATAAGCCACGTTTGTGGGAAGATGGAAAGAAAATTCAATGGCATGATGGTTTGGTCGCTATTTGGGTATTGTTAAAACATCGGTTTATGTAATTTATAAATATGCTTTCTAATACAACTGCTTTTTTTATTAGTCTTTTTTGTTTGATTGAATTAAGTGTTTTTATACTAACGCTTTTTGTCATTTTTAGACATTATGGTTATCACTTTACCGAAGCTCTAACGTATAGCATCGTCACAACGCTTATTTCACTCTCATGTCTTTTTCAATTTAGTTTTTTAATTCATTTCCCCAAGTTTGCCCTTATCGTAGAAATGGTGGCGTTGGGATTTGCCGTAAGAATTTTATACCAGGCACTTTCGGCTCCCAAACTACAAGTTTGGGACTCCTTCAAACAGAGTCCAAAAGTCGTACTTTCTGTATTGATGATAGCATGGGGATATATGTTCTTGCAAGTGCTACTTTTACCACCCTACAATCCTGATAGCATGTGGTATAACTTGGCACGAGTGATTCTGTTTCAGCAGAATAACACATTATTTTTAGCACATTTTAGCTCACCACATCAAGCCGTTTTTCCAGTGGGAAGCGATATTTTAGCTCACCTTTTTTTGCGATTTTATGTAGATTATGGCATTGCGATTTTTAGCTTACTAGGTTATTTTGTCATCATTTTAAGTGTTTATGCTATATCTCGTTATTACGCTTCGTCAAAAATCGCCTTATTGTCTATGATTGTCGTTGCCAGCATGCCTGAATTAGTTTTACAGGCAACCTCTACTAAAAACGACATCATGGTAGGTAGCGTGGGCATGTTTTGTTTGTTGGTGGGACATCGCCTGTACAAAAAAACACATATCAGAGACCTGATTTTGCTAGGACTAGGATTAGCCTTTGGTATATCCGTAAAAACGACATTCGCCGCCTTTGCCATGCCATTTATCATTTTATTTGGTGGGCTGTTACTCAATAAACATGGTTGGCAATTTTGGCAAACCTTGATACGAAATCATTGGCAGGCAGTATTAGCGAGCGTGATACCAATACTGATTTTATCTCAAGCATGGTTATTTATTTATAATCATAATACTTTTGGTAACTGGTCGGGACCGACCGATTTTGTGCAATCGCACCGTAATAAAGAAGGTTTATTCGGAGCGACAGCAAACATGACCCGCTATTTTTTTGAAAGCATTGATTTTCTCATGCCTGTTGATTTAGTTATCAAACGATATATCACCCCTGAATATCCAAGTTATCATCTCCAAACTGTTTATGAAACTATTTTCAACCCTATTTTTGATAAAGCAGGTACCAAATATCCAAAGCATACTTTTCGTATCGTATGGCGAAATCAGGAAAATTATGCTTGGTTTGGTCCCTTTGTTTTGTTGATGATTTATCCGTCTTTGATTTATGCCATGTGGCGTGGTACAGCTACCATAAGAATGCTCACATTAACACTCTTGGGATATATGTTTTTTGTCACATGGCAAGTTGCCTGGATGAATTGGAATAATCGTTTTTTTACTCTTTTCTTTGTGGGAGGAGGAGTGTGTTTGGCATTTTTATTAGAAAACAAACTCAATTTTACATGGCTACGAAAAGCAATTGAATTGATTGCAATTGTCATTTTATTTTATGCAGTGATATTTAATGAGCATAAACCGATATTCAACCGTACCAAACTTGATGAATGGATACGTCATCCTATATCAACAATACGACATCCCACACCATTAATCAAACAAGTACAGGAAAAAAATATTTGGGCACAAAGCAATTGGGGACATGACCGATTTTATTTCACCAATCGCCTATACCCTGAGTATGGTGTTAAACAGGTATTGCAAAATATTGAAAAAGATAGCCATGTCAGATATATTCTAAGCGATGGTAATTGGATTTATCCTTACATGATTCATCGTCCTGATGTACGATTTACGATTTCGGCATGTAACCCACTTGAAGCCCATGTAGAACAAACTGGAAGCCCGCCATACAAAATGCATGATGTAGATTATTTGTTATATTTGGGATGTAAAACTGCTCCTGTCATGGATGATGAACATTCAATGGTGCTGTGGAAATCATCCCCAAGCACAGCCGAACGATATAGCGGATTTTTGATTCGGTTTGACTAAGGAAGGAGATTTATAATGCTAGTTGTAGGGGCGTACGGCCGCCACTACTATTGGGGCTGTTCAATGCTAAAAACTCAAGCAGAAATTATTGCCTTAGTGGAACAATACGCTACCAAGCTCAAAAATAAATTGCCCCATCACATTGAACGGGTAGTTTTATATGGCTCATGTGCCAGAGGAACATACCATGACGAGTCCGATATTGATGTCATGGTCATGGTTATACTAAAAACGGGCACAAAGTAACATTTTCATGAAGATATCTTACTGGAGCGAAAAAGCTTGCTTTAACAGTCAAGACAAGAAAGGTTTTTAAAAACCTTTCTTGTCTAACCATCATCACGTAAAACATTGTCTGACATAAGGCTTTTACAAATTCTTTTGCTTGATTACTTACTATAATTATTTTAGGCGAATGAAAGGAGAAAAACATGAATAAAGAGTTAAGCGAACTGCTACAAGAATTATCACAGATTCCTGGCGTTTCAGGTTATGAGCATGCTGTGCGAAGTTTTCTTCGGGAACGATATGCACCTTATGTTGATGAATTTGTGGAAGGTCGAGTAGGCAATCTCATCATGATTAAGCAAGGCAACGGTTCAGAACCACGCCGCAAGGTGATGATAGCTACTCATATTGATGAAATCGGCGGCATGGTCTCTGATATCGAACAGGGATTCATCCGTTTTAGCGGGATTGGTTATTTGGATAGACGGCACTTAATCGGACAAGAAGTTACTGTCTTTGGACGACAACCGTATCATGGAGTTGTTGCCTCTCGCCCCCCTCATTTTAAGGATGAGGATATAAGTGAATACCCAAAAATTGCTGATTATATAATTGAT
>NBMH01000245.1 GCA_002084875.1 Anaerolineaceae bacterium 4572_78
TGGCGGCGTAATCATGCACTAGCGATTTTGGGAGGAGCATGGCTAATTTTTCCTAGTCTCATGCCAATTATTCTTGGCGACCCACGAGCATTACATTTGCGATATGCCTTTATCCTGCCTGTATATCTAATTTTTGTGGCAATCGCAGTGGAGAGAGTTTTGAGGTGGAAGTTTGGAGTTTTAATCCCCGTAGTAATTTTAATGGCGATTAGTTTAACGGGAGTCTTGACGGTTTATGAACAGCGAAAACCTGATTGGCGTGGGGCGGCTCAATTCGTTACCAGTCATGCTAAGCCAACCGATATTATCATAAGTGGTCCTTTGTGGGATGATGGGCGTTTTTTCTCTTATTACTATCCGTACCCCGATAACATTTTACGTCCTCCCGTTTTTGTCAGTCGTTTGCCGAATATTGCTACAGAAATGGCTGATACACAATCGAAGGTATGGCTTGTCAGTCGTTATCATCCTCAAGCAATAAAGCGATTTACTGCCCATGAGTTTTATGGCGTAACTGTACTAGAATCAACTCAACCTGAATATGACCCTGTTCAATTGGTCAACATTGCAGCTGATGTGTGCCGCCATGCTGGTGAGTCTGCTTACGATTGGGCAGATGAAATGACAAAGGATGGTGTTTTAACTCCTGACCCGCGTACTGCTCAAGCGGGAGCATATCACTGTCAAGGCGAAGTATACGCTATTAGTGGTGATATTGAGCGAGCTATCCGACCTTACAAAAAAATGATTAATGCCTTCCCTGAACTTCCTCAAGGCTATATTTTCTTAGCTGAAATGTATGTCGCACTTGACGATTTTGCATCAGCAAGTGAAGCTTACGCTCAAGGCATTGCTCGCAACCCAAAATGGCAAGGTACGTTAGCCGACGAAGCACATTTATTGGTTCAAGCAAAACAGTGGCAAGAAGCAGTTGAGATGTATCAGCTGATAATTCATTAGTGAGGGCTGTTTAATGCTAGAACAAAAAACATGGCTTGGGATATTTTTCGACATGGTTTTCAATCACGTGGTCGCACAATGGAGCGAAAAAACTTGCTTTTTCATGTCAAAGCAAGCTTTGACGCTCCAATTTGTAGAGTGCTAATGAACCGATATAGTACTTCCCTGAGCTGTTTTTTCGACAGCAATATGAGTTTGAAAAGCCTCTTTCAATTCATCAATATGAGTAATTACAATGATTTTCTCAAAGTCATCTTGGATTTTGTTAATTGACTCTATCAAGCGTTCACGTCCTTGAGCATCTTGCGTACCAAACCCCTCGTCTATAACTAAGGTCTGTAATTTTGCTCCTGCCCGTCGGGATAATAATTTACTAAGGGCAAGACGCAAGGCAAAGTTAATCCGAAATTGCTCACCACCTGAATACGCCTCATAATCACGCGTGCCTATCTCATCTGCAATGCGAATATCAAGCGTTTCTCGCATGCTTGAGGTGGTCTTGGTTTCTTTTTGGGTAATAAATTGAAGATGCATGCGACCATCGGTCATGCGTCCCAAGATATTGTTTGCCTCATCTTGCAATTCAGGAATGACCGTCTCAATAAGCAGTGCCTGCACTCCCTTTTTACCAAATGCGGCTTGCAATTCTTTATAAATATTTTGAATTTCTTTTAATTCGCTAAACTCATGTTTCTTTTCCCGCTTCTCTTTGATGATAGCAGAAATATGGTCAAGCATTTGTTCTGCGTATGACTCGGTTCCCTTAGCATCACGCAATCGTTTTTGAATGTCAACGATTCCTTGGTCACATTTTTTCAACTTTTTCTCAACTTGAACTAACACCTTTGTATCAGCAACCAACTGTTTAATTATGGCATGGTCTTCTGCTATTTGCTCAATTAACTTGGATTGGCGTTTTATATCAGCATCAAGCCGTTCCTTTTCATCGGGAATCAATGCCCGTACTGTTTTCAGTTGTTGCCATTCATCAGCAAAATGAGCTTGTGAACGAACTTGCTTTTTGGCAGATTGATGAACCTGTTTGTTATATGCCATGTCCGCCAATTTTGATTCGACTTGAACCAGTTCAGCCGCTATTTCAGGGGCAAATTTATTATCTACTAACATAGCTTGATAGCGTTTCAATTTGCTTTGCAGTTCAGGTAATTCACTTTCAAATTGTTGCGTATCCTTAATTACTTGTTCAACACGGGCATGCTCTCTTTGTAATTGGGATTGCTGTTTTAATTTTTTGTTTGCCTGCTTAACCTTCTCATTGATGGCTCTATAATCCAGCTCAATGGTACTTAGCTGTTTCCGATTGGCTCGATATTTGTTTCCCATGGTGGTTCCCATTTCAGTAAGTTTTAGTTGGACTTGCAAACGGTGTGTGTCATCAAGTGATTGAGTGCAAAGTGGACATTCCGACC
This sequence comes from Anaerolineaceae bacterium 4572_78, assembly GCA_002084875.1. Classification (GTDB taxonomy): domain Bacteria; phylum Chloroflexota; class Anaerolineae; order 4572-78; family 4572-78; genus 4572-78. Next base: position 2,391 of record NBMH01000245.1, read on the forward strand.
CCACATCCTCCAATTGTCTTAAACGCTGTTTAACTTTATCCATTTCTCCTCTTAACTGTTTATTTTCTGTTCGCAACCCTGTAGTATCGCTATCAAATTTATTGAGTTGTTTCCGATTTTCCTCACGTTCACGTTCCATGTCAGATAAATCTGCCAATTTGCCAGTCAGTTCAGTAAGTTGTTTTTGCAAGCTATCTAAATTTGTTTAACTTTAACTGGCTTGCTAAGTCAATACGTTTTTGGGATAGCACCGAGAATTTTTCAAAGCGTTCATCATGATTCTGAACCTCTTTTTGTGCCAGTATCCATGCCTGATAGCCGATTTCTATCACATCAGATTTTTCAATCACAGATTGATACTGCTGGATTTTTGCTTCGGTTTGATTAACGGATTTAGCAAGATTATCAATATCGGTTTCAATCTGCCCTATTCGTTTACGAAGACCATCCAACTGTCCTTGTTTGATTTTCAAGGTCTGATATTGCTCACGTAAGGCATTTAATCGTTCATCTTCTTTTTTAAGGGCAGTACTCAAACTAGCCACCAGTTGACGGCTATCAATCAGTTTGCTAATAAATTCTGGTTCACGGGCAATTTCTCTATCCATCTGTTCGATTTTTCCAGCCACAAACTTAATATCCTGCCCATATTTTTTTGTCTTCTCCTTTGCTCTTTCAGCATATTCGTCGTATATGCCCAAACCAAGAACATCGCTCAAAATTTTCTTCCGTTCCGAAGGACGCTTATTGGTAAATTCGTCAGCTCGACCCTGTAACAAGAAAGCAGAGTTGATAAATGTATCATAATCAAGTCGTAATAAACGGTCTATCTTTGCCTGAGTTAAACGAATACTATTTTCTGTTAGAACAGTCCATCCCGTTGGGCGGGCAACATCGAACGCTAATTCTGACCTACCTCGCCCTTTCGAAGAACGCCGCCGCAAAATCCGATAGGTTTCGCCACCTAATTCAAAGGTAAACTCGACCCACATCTCGTTTTCACCAAGATGAATTAGTTTATCATTATCACGAACTCGAGCCTTGCTCCACAATGCCCAAGTGATGCTATCAAGCAATGTACTTTTGCCCGCACCGTTTTGTCCTACTAAACAAGCAACATGGATGTTGCTTAAATCGAGTGGCTCAATCTTTTTATAAGCCATGAAATTTTGTAAATGAAGTTTAATTGGTATCATGCTATCTCCCTTTAATCAAATCTGTTTTTTCATGTAGCACGGACAAAATCTCCGTACCATAAACCGTTATTATAAGGAGTGCAACAGCTTTAGCTATTGCACTCCTGATTCTACTTTAATTCCCAAATAGTCATCATTATACCAACTTTATCAAAAATAGCATAAAACGATAGCAAGAGTTTATAAACTTCTGCTTTTAGATAATTCCACAAAATTGAAAATATATTTGCCATTTCACAAATTGGGGTTATACTACAAATTATTTAGGAGTGATTTATCTTTTGTATTCAAAGGAAAAAAATAATATGGCTTACACATGTGATTTAGTAGAGAGACCTACTCAACCCACATTATCAATTCGTACAAGTTCCGCTGTTCAAGATTTACCTGATGTATTAGGACAATCTTATGGTGCGATTAGTCAGTATCTAGCAGTGTTAGGTGAATCACCTGCTGGAGCACCTTTTGTTGGTTATTATAATATGGACATGCAAGACTTGGATATCGAGATTGGTTTCCCCGTTTCTAAAGAATTGTCGGGCAAAGGCAATATTCAGACAAGTGAAATTCAAGGCGGAAAGTTTGCAGCCACTCTTCATATCGGATCCTATGGCGAAATTGAGTCAGCTTACGATGCACTATCACGATGGATGAATGAAAATGGGCATGACTCAATCGGTGTGTCTTATGAGATATATTTGAATGACCCAACTCGAGTACAGCCGAATGAATTGCAGACTAAAATACTATTTCCACTAAAATAGAATCTGCTTTCTGAAAATTGAAGTAGAATCACGGAATGCAAAAGATTTATCTTTTGCACTCCGTTTCATTTTCTATTGGAGCGTCAAACCTATGGCTGAATCGTTTCAGCAATTTGAATTTTTATCGTTCCCATGTTGAGCCTGTTTTCAGCCACAAAGTCTTTTAAGGTTACTGACCTATTACTAGGCATGTCAACTCCAGTAATTTCCTTAAATTGTTTCTCTGTGAGTCCATACTGAATCAACTCGCCAATTGTTGTGTTACCTTTAATAGCTACATTTTCGGATGATTCATGCTCCGATTCATCAATAATGGAACCTTCCCCAAGTATGACAAGTTCAAACGTATGGTTTTCCCAATATGCTTTTTGTTCACCTGTTAACTTTTGTTCGTCAACAAGCACCTTTACCAGAGACTTAGGTAAATGTGTAGTTTCAGATGATTTGTAAGGAAGTCCAATATAAAATGATGTAAACATTCGAACCAAATCAGTGCCGACCTCTATTTCAGAACCATCAATGACCACAGGTGCAAAAATATGCTCCATGTCTTTAATCTTAAATGCGTTTGTCCTATTGGCTTCAGGAATTTTAAATGCATCAAACAAAATATCCATAGGTATTCCAAAAAACCTTTCAATTTCAGCAAAGGTGTACGAGCCTCGAATGTCGGCGGGGTTATATTCACCGCTGGCAAATCTGA
>NBMH01000081.1 GCA_002084875.1 Anaerolineaceae bacterium 4572_78
GTGATGAGTGGAATCCCCGCCATGTCAGTAATGTTGACTCGACTTAATGTCAGTTGGAATATGTCGGGGACAATGGAAACATTGATGTTGTGCTGTTCACATGCGGCTGTGATGTCCATAATGCGACGAGAATATTTCCATGGTAATGTGATGATAACTTGGTCTATATCTTCATGCATGAGAATATTGGATAAATTATCAATGCTACCGAGTGCTTCAAAGCGACCGATATCGGTATGCCCTTTGCGAATATCATCGTCCATAAAACCGACGATTTCATAACCGAGTGTCGAATTTGCCACAACGGCTCGCATGACAGCTCGAGCCATTTCACCCGCTCCATAATCAGAATATCGGCGTAAATAAAAATCGCCCGCGAATAGAATGAAGATTGGTAGACAAAAACTATGACAATCATAATCATGATACCCGTGTTTGTACTCTTAAAAATAGTATACACTTCGTCAAATAATGACAAATCACGTCTTACTTTGTAAAGTCCTTCGTAATAGTATACAATTAATAAAAGTAAAATAAGGATTATGATAAAAGGGGCAAATGCTGACAACCTGACATAGTTTGCAGGGTCTACTCGTCGCAAGAGTTGTAAATCATAGCGAATGTAATAGGCTAAGGCAAATGCCACATTAATTAGCATGGCATCGGTGATTGCCCAAAACCAGCCATTTGTCCAAAGTGCTTGTAAACGTGTTGTTGGTTTCATTTCAATTTCGGGAAATGTTGTTCCTAGTTGTTGTGTGTTAATCATTTATATTTTAGGAAGAAACCCCACCCCCGACCCATCCCCTACAAGGATAGGGGAGTAAGATTTCCCTTTCCCTATTAGGGCTGTTCAATGCTAAAGAAGATATTGGATTTCGTACCTCAATCTCATCCATGGGGTATTGTTTTTAACAGAATATGTAGGGATTTATGGCATAAATCCTGAAAACTTTTTTGCTTGTTCAAAACCTTTCTGTTGCAAACGGGTCCGCAATGTTACATCGTAAAATGTAGATTTCATTGATTCTGCCAAAGCAACGGTATCATTAGGGTCATTGAGTATAGCAGCTTCCCCAGCCGCTTCGGGCATGGATGAAATATTACTGGTGATAACTGGTGTTCCACATGCCATTGCTTCAATAATCGGCAACCCGAATCCCTCAAAAAATGATGGATAGATAAATAATGTAGCAGAATTATGCCACAATGGCAATTCTGCTTGAGGTATATATCCTACAAAAATAATGGAGTCCGTCAAATTATGTGTCTCAACTAACTGAAATACATGCTGATAGTACCATCCTTTGCCCCCACCAATTAGCAATTTTGGTGCATGCGTATCATGCTTTTTCCACATGGCATAAGCTTCTATCAACCCCAAGACATTTTTGCGAGGTTCAATCGTCCCTAAGTAGAAAATAAATGATTTTGGTAAACCGTTCTTTTGTTTAAATAATGCTATCTCGGCTGATGAATATCGCCTGAAAATCGCATCAACTCCACAATAAATTGTATGAACTTTTGCGGGAGTGATGTCGTACAGTTGAATAATGTCTTGGCGTGTGCTTTCTGAGATGGCGATTATAGCTTTAGCCCGACGAGCAGAGTATGCGGTAAAGGTGTCTAAATACCAACGCTTAAATGGTCGAAAAGCGTCAGGGTATCGTTTGAAAGAAAGGTCATAAATAGTAATGATAAACGGACATGGCACCATCACAGGAGCGATAAATGCAAGAGCATGTAGCAAATTGATTTTGTTATGGAGCAGGGCAAACGGTTGAAATGCCTGTTCCCAAATGATGCGGGCGAGGGGATTCGCGGTCGGGAAAAGACTGTGGGATACGGTCAGATTTTTTGTGGAATGAACCCGCTTGTCACTAAGAAAAGCTGTGTAATGATATTCGGGTTTCATATCAGCAAGATGCATCAGCAGGTTATGGATGTACCCGCTTATGCCCGCACTGCGATAATTTTTTTCAAGTGATAAGAGGTGTGCGTTCAAGCCGATGTGTGGAATTGCCATGACGGTATTATTTTAACACCAACGGTAAATATATCCAAAATTCTTCATCAACCTGTGGTGTAGTCGTTACTGTTGGTGTAGAATCTGACATGGAGGTCGCACTCGGCGTGACTGAAACCGTCGGGGTTGGTGGTGTAGTCGTCACTGTCGGTGTAGAATCTGGCATGGAGGTCGCACTCGGCGTGACCGAAACCACCGTCGGGGTTGGTGTTGTAGTCGTTATCGGCGGTGCATCCTGTCCATCATAAAGCAAAATTTCAGCACTGAACGGCTCCAATATAATTGAACCCGTAACTTGTTCTCCTGCTAAATCTTGGTAACGGATACCTTCTAAATCAATAGAGGTCTGTGTATCTGTGGGATTCATGAAAATGTGTTCGGAATGACGTTAAGATCCTTACTGGTATCCAAATATTCAGCTCGCAAACTGCCGCCATCCATGTCAGCTTGAGTGGTATCATGGAAAATCTTACTGGTCGGTTTCCAACCTGAAACATCAGTTTCAAAATAAGAGTTTTCAATTAAGTTTGTCCCCGTTTGTTGAACAGTGTATTCAGGAAACAGTACATGCACTGCTGTTGAATTAGTTTCCATGTTGGCAAACTCATCTTGGAAATGTGCCAAGCTATAACGAATACCATCCCGCTTAATTGTGATTTTACTGTACGGATTGCCGTAGACATTATTTTGAAATGTGCCGTGATTGGTATCATTCGTTAAATCCAATGTTAGTTGGTCAGGATGTAGGGCATAGACAATATTTCCTTCAACGACATTATTTTGTGAGGGTCCATTTTTATCCTGCACTACAATACCAGGGTCACTGTTATAAACGATATTATTTCGTACAGTTGTATTTTGAAAAGCATTGAGTCTAATTCCCATGTCTCGATTGTTGGCGATAACATTTGCCTCAATGACATTATCTACAAACTTGCTATCGGCTCCAATGCCCATGCCGTAGGCTGAATGATGCATGCATGGCGTGCTGTTAGTGCTACCACATCCATTTGACTCATCAGTATTGCCCCATGAATTGAACAGGAAATTGCCCCGAATGACATTTCCATTTGAGCCAATGCTTATCGCCCCACCGTCATTCAACAAAAGCAAAACGTTACTCACTACATTGTTTTCAATGATATGATGACCATCATCTTTGAGATAGATGCCTGTGTGCGACACATTTTCAATAACATTCTGGCGTATGGTATATGCCTTGCCGAATACGCTAATGGCATGCCCGAGGTATACTCCATCATAACGTATCCCATAAACAGGATACATGGCGGTATTTGTGATTTGATTTTTTTCGATGATTGCACTCTGCAAGTCAAAATCAGATTTTGCATTAAGACCGATACCTTTATTAAAATTATAATCAAAGGTATTATTTTGAATCAGGACGTTTGCCCCATTCCAAACACTCACCCCTGTTTGGTTATGTTCAAAATGGCAATTGCGTATTTTTGGGATAAAGATATACCTTTTTCGTAGCGGCATCATAGAACCATTCGCCAGGATGGTCAATTTCTTCCAGTTTGTTATCCAAGAAATAACCCCATTCAGGCAACTGATTACTGAGCCGCTCTGCTTGGATTTTGCCTGTGCTTCCAGTAGAACTGGTAATTTTCGAAATGGTATATGTCCAACTGTAATTGCGAATACGTAACGTTGCCCCTTTCCAGTAATCATCGGGCTTAGCCAATGTTGCTAGAGCGGCATCCTTAAAGCCATTGGTGCCAGCCGTTTCGTCAACATCCAGCCAATTTTTTTGTGTAGGCGAGTCTACATTCGGATAACGGGCAAGCGTCATGAGTTCATTATTCACAAACAGATGATGAATCCCCTGTTCATCATCAATGGTCATGCTTGATATGTCTGCCTCGTAGACCTCATCAGATAGGGAGGCATGGCTGGTTTTTGTCCAATTTTCAATAGCGATGCTTCCCGCTAAAACAGGATTATCCCCATCACCATAAGCCCCAATTGTCACCCCAACAGGAGTTTTATATAATCGTAATTCTCCTCGAAACACATCACCACGTTGAAATAAAAGGATGTCATTATCACTCAATCTGAATGTATTGACATGCTCAATGGTTTGCCATGCTGTGTCGGGAGATAAGCCATCGTTATCATCACTACCATCATTGCTCACATAATAGGTGTTATCATCTTGAGTAGCAATGGCAGGAGATATCGTTACCAAAAAAAATACTATGAGAATTGTGTAATGAAAATACTTTTTTATCATAATACTATTTTACCATGTTTATCGAAACCGAGGCAAATATACTCAAAACATGCCTAAAGTAATATTTTCATGAAGATATTGCTAGAGAGCATCAAAATGGCTTAGACAAGCAATCACCAGCCACAGGCGTTTACCTTTCCCATGAACGTCGTCTAATTCCCACACGGTTCCCCCAACAGATTCATAAACTGTTTTCGGTTTACGTGGGTCAGGGTCATGGGCAAGTAAAGCATGGAGAGCGAGTGGTTTAGCTTTTGCATGGTTAAAAAAACTGCTATATCGCAGTGCAGGAAAATATGAGCCATCACTTGTGTGCAAAATTATGTCAGTAGGCTTTTGGTGCTGGCTAATGAACAGCATTGCGTCTCGATAGGGTGGTTTGATGGCAGGTTGCCTTGCATGTAAAACCACACCTGCCATCATAACAATTATCATACCATAGACCAAGTACGGCAATGGGGTGTGTTTGCGTGTTGTTCCCCAAGCACATAATATTAACAAAAATGGAGAGGCTCCCGCCATTGTTCTATCTGGTAAATAAAATGGACGAATAAGATAAATCACAATTGGCACCACTAAGGTGCAAAGGACGATTAAAATGAGCAGTGCGATAAACGGGTTTTCAGCAGTTTTGCATGTTTTGACGAGTTCCATGCTGAGGATTATGCTGATAGCCATTGTGAAAAATAATGCAAGTCCATTATAAATTATCCCGCTGACTGACCCAAACATTAGAAAAGTTAAGGTTGCTATAGGCTTGATGTATCGAAAATTATCGCTACTAGCTTGGGCAAGCGGGCGTAGACTTCCCAAACTTTGCTGAGATTCCTGAATTAAGATATATGCCCATGGACTTAGTAAAATGAGCAGGACTCCGATAATTATTGTAGTTTGCTTTAATGAATTATGTCCCTTGCATGAGGAGGAAAAGGCAACTGCATACAACCCTATGCCCGCTAAAGCAAACAGGGAAAAAAGATGAGTATAAATCGCTAGTAAAAATGCCATAAAAAAAGCAACCCACCATAACCATTTATCTGTTTTTTGTGCTTGCAAATAAGCTAATGTGCCACCAACCGTTAAGGTCATCAATTGGGTATACATGCGGAGTTCTTGGCTGTAAATGATATGAAACGGTGAAACGACTATTAATAATGCTGAGATTAATGCCATGTCGCGTTTTTGTGGCAATAAGGTTAATGTTACCCAATAGGTAAGGGGAATTAAAAGCAGATTCCATATCATGCTGAACAATCTAAGATAGCCGTCATGGTTAGGGATAAGTTGTCGCCAAAAGGCAAGCAATAGGTAATAAAGTGGGGGATGACTCGATTGAATTGTGTTATTTAAGATGGCAGACAGTGGCAAGGTTGAGGCTAAATAACTGATTGATTCATCAAACCACAAACTATCCCTACCGATAGTTATGAGGCGTAAGGCGGCTGAAATAAATATCAAAATTATTAACCATTGCCGTGCAGGATTTTTTTGCATGCCAAAGTTTACATGTCCATGTGGAATTAGGCAATTCATATGTTTTTATTTGCCCCAACCCCTAGCCCTTCTCCAAGAGTAGGGCTGTTTAATGCTAAAACAAAAAACATGGCTTGGGATATTTATGGAGCAAAAAAGCTTGCTTTTTCATGTCAAAGCAAGCTTTGACGCTCCAATTTATCTTGTCAAAAAATAGCATTGAACAGCCCTATGGGGTGGAGTTTGTTTCCCTTGGGATGATTATGACAATTCCTTCATCAACCACTGTGGCTGACCCAGCATGCCTAATTCTAAGTCGTGTTCCCGTTTCAAAACGATATAAACCGATGAAAAGATGATATGACTCATCCATGACTCCCATGCCAACATGAGGGGTAAAATTGACAGTGTAGCTATCTTTGATAGTCTCACTTGCCTCCCACCATGTTGTCGGATAATTTCCATTCAGAGGAAGGCGGTCAAAACCAGCAACCTGTTTTGTCTCATGCCACAATTGAACAAAAACAGTATAATTTTCTGTAGGGTGTCCTGTCGGCTGCCAATATAATACCAATTGACATGACGTAAATGGCACGGTACAATCAGTATTAAAACCAGCTAGTTGAATATTATCATCGAACTGAACGTGAAGCGGTATGTAGTTTTCATCTGACCATGCTTTGGGAATGATTTTCACCATGCCGATGATGCCGTTGGTTTTCTGACCAAATTCATCTAGGATGGGAGGTTGCTGTCCACATCGGTTTTCAAATTTATACATGCCAACCTCAATTTTAGCAATCATGGGAGCAGTTGTGCCGCCATCAATTTGAACAAAATGCTGGTCGGCGATTACTTCGTTGGCATGCCAAAACCGAGTTGGTCTTAAGCCTTGAGCAGGATATGAGTTGTGTTGCCCCACGGATTGCATGGAATGGTCAAGCAGGCTAACATAAATACTGTAATTGGTTTCAATCTGTTTCAGAGGTTGCCAATAAAGAGTTATAGGTATATGTTCACCAGGCTGATATGTTCCCGATTGAACATGACCGCCAAGTAAACGTATAGTGTTCATAAGGTAACGGTTGGGTTGTTGGTCAGCTAAAGGAATTTGGGCATGGGTGATTATCGGAGGTGGTGTATAGCTGGGCATGAGATAATAAACCATTAGTAGGATGCATACCGATGGAAATAGTATCAAAATAAATTTGGAGAACCATGTCCAAAGTGATTTAGGAATGAGACTAAGCCAGCCTACAAAGAGTAGAATTGATAAACTGGCAATCATGGGAAAGTAATGTCGTCCTTGTAGCCCGCCGAAGATTCATGTACTACGTGTCAAAGAAAACCATATCAAACCGAGTAAGCCAATTCGGTCAAATAATCTTATTGCTTGATAATAACTCTCATGCACGCCGATGCTCAACCAGCCAAAGGTTGCCCAGTAAGAAACTTCTGCTTGAATAAATGGTAGTAGCCAATCACCAAGTGTTTCAAGTTTTGGTTCGACATTGTAGTGATATATCCACAAAGTAGTCAGAAGTGGATCGCCATGCAATTGCCAATTTCGGATATACCACCACCCACTGACCATGCCCGTCGTGAAAGCTAATAATATTCCCCCTTGCAACCAAAATGAAAGTGACCGTTCTCGCCATGCAACTACGGTAATAGCTATGGCACCAATCGGCAAAAGAGCCAATCCTGTTACTTTGGTAAGACTGGCACATCCTATCACCACTCCCAGCACGACAATTCGTTTGTAAGAAGGGTAGCCTTGCATAATTTGAATGGCAAGCAATAACCCAATTGTGGAAAAAGCCGTAACAGCATTATCGGTATTGATAACAGAACTAATATAGACAAACTGAGGATTAAATGCCACGATAGCTGTTGCCCCAAGTGCCAACCAAGTTTCATTTTTGAAAACATGACATGAAATAAGATAAGTGGCAATAATTGTGCTGGTAGCAAATCCAATTGAAACGAAACGAAAAAGGGTAACTGCTAAAGCAGTCCCATGCAATAAACGAGTGTTAGGTGGATGAACAAATGTGTTTTTATTACCAAGTACATGCACTCTACTGACACTAGCATGCGGATTGCGTTCTAAATAGCTATCCAAATCTGTTATTGCCACCCACCCCGCAAACAATGAACCAATCGCATAGTATAACGGCGGTTGCAATTTTTGTTCGGGAGTTTCATCGGGGGAATAGATAGGCAAATGACCATCTTTGGCTAAGATGGTCATATAAATAAAATGTTCATTTTCATCAGGTCCCTCAAAGATTGGGTTGTTAATACTCAACCATAAAGTTATACTAACGAAAATAACGATAGTAAAAGAAAGGGGATGAAAAATATTAAAAGTTGATTTTATCAGCTGCAAAAGAACTCACGAGTAATGGTCTATAGGCATAAACCACATTTGTGGATTCCCATTATCCTTGATTTATTCGGCAGATAGTTTTTCAATATATGTTACGGCATCGCCCACTGTTTTAATGTTTTGAGCATGCTCATCACTGATTTCACCGCCAAACGTCTCTTCAAATTCCATGAGGAGCTCCACTAAATCAAGTGAATCCGCCTCCAAATCGACACGAAAGTCAGCATTCAGGGTTATTTGGTCTTCATCAACCCCAAGTTGTTCCATAACAATTTCTTTTACTTTCTCAAAAATGTCATCTGACATAAAAATTATTCTCCTTCTTCTTAAGAATTTAAATTTGATGTGGCTATCTACTCAATGAGATTACTACAAAAAGTACAAATTAGCAAATACAAAAACGCTAAGTAATTTAACACAATTTTGAGGTGTAAGTTACGACCAATCACGTAGTACGGATAACTTGTCCATAGTTGTTTTACACAACCCTTGGGCAGTTGGCTATCGATACATCCATACCCTCAGCATAGAAAATAAACGCTCATTATCTATTGGCTTAGATAAATAATCATTTGCCCCTGCTTGAATACATTTCTCACGGTCGCCTTTCATCGCCTTTGCAGTTAGAGCAATGATGGGAATATACTTAAAGCGAGTCTGTTGGCGAATCTGTTTAATCGTTTCGTAGCCATCCATCACAGGCATCATGACATCCATCAAAATAATATCTATATCAGACTCTTGCTCAAGTTGTTTCAATGCATGCTTGCCATTTCCAGCAAGCGTTATTTCCATACCCTTGTCCGATAATAACTTTGATAACGCAAAAGCATTACGCATGTCATCATCAACAATTAGTATCTTTTTGCCCGCTAGAGCCTTTTCCTTGTCATACAGTTGTTTGATAGTTGCTTGTTTTTCCTGCGGCATATCCGCTACCACGCGATGCAAAAATAAGGCTGTTTCATCCAGCAATCGTTCAGGCGATTTAACTCCCTTTATAATTATGCTATCGGTGTATTGTCTCAATAGATTACTTTCATCTTGGCTTAATTCCTTGCCAGTATACACAATAATTGGACATTTATTGATAGTGTTATCTTGTCTAATGACATTTAATACATCAAATCCTGTTATGTCAGATAGATTTAAATCCAAAATCATACAGTCAAACGCCTCTTTTCGTAACCAGTCTAAAGCCGTCTTACCCATGTCAGTTTCGATAATTTTGATATCATTATCATGCAACAATTGTCGAATACTTTGCCGTAATACCATGTCGTCTTCAACTAGCAAAATTCGTTTGATGCCATGATGAACAAACTGCTCAATGCGTTGGAACACATTTTCTAAATCATCACTACTAACTGGTTTGGTCAGATAGCCAACTGCTCCTTGCTGGTAAGCACCCATTGTTTCATCTTCGACTGACATGATGTGAATAGGAATATGACGCGTATCGGTATTTGCTTTCAAGACATTTAGAATATCCCAACCGCTCATGTTGGGCAGTTTTAAGTCAAGCAAGATAGCGGACGGGATATGGTGCAGTGCCATATCCAATCCTTGACGACCATCACGGGAAACGATACATCGAAATCCCTTTTTCTTTGCCATGTTCTGTACTATTTTGGCAAATTTTTTATCATCTTCGATAATCAATAGCAGTGGTTCAGCACCATCTTCAATATCATCAAGCATGTCAATATAAATATCATCAATCGTTTCCTCAACAGAATCTCGCAATGAATTGCCGACTCCTGACTCCTGACTCCCAACTTCTGGCTCCTGCCTTTCTATTTCTAATTTCTCATCCTCAATCGGCAAATACAACGTGAATGTACTACCTCGACCGTAAACACTTTCTAATGTAATCTCGCCACCGAGTTGAGTTGCCAATTCACGCGAGATAGAAAGCCCCAAGCCTGTACCACCATATTTGCGGCTAGTGCTACCATCTGCTTGTTGGAAAGCTTCAAAGACAATCTTTTGTTGTTCGGGAGTCATGCCTATACCTGTATCTTTGACCTGAATAGCTACTGCCCGACTAGGAGACAATTTACTGTTAGATAAATTCACTGTAAGACTTGGCAGGAACATGCTAAGAGTAACACTTCCCTTTTCAGTGAACTTAAAGGCATTGGACAGGAGATTTTTGATGATTTGTCCTGTCCGTTTTCCATCGGTTTGAATGGTGACAGGTAAATCGTTGGCAAGGTTAATCTCAAATTTAAACTCTTTTTCTTCAGCCACATGGGAAAATTGAAACTGCATAATGTCTGCTAATTCGCTCAACATGATAGATTCAAAGTTAAATTCCATTCGCCCCGCCTCGATTTTAGACAGGTCGAGAATCTCATTGATAAGATGTAGCAAGTCATTACCACCGCTATAGATAATCTGAGCCGATTCAACTTGTTCATCTGTCAAATTACCTTCGTTATTATCAGCCAATATCTTCGACAAAATTAGCAGGCTATTCAAAGGCGTACGCAGTTCATGCGACATGTTTGCTAAAAATTCGGATTTATATTTGCTGGTAAGGGTTAATTCCTCTGCTTTTCGTTCTAACTCGACTTGAGCCGCTTTTAATTCATTATTTTGCTTATCCAAGTCAAACTGCTTTTGTTGCAAGTCATTGCGACTCCGTTCTAGTTTATCAGCTTGGTCTTCTAATTGAACATTTGTTTTCTCCAGTTCAACTTGCTTTTCCTTCAAGCGAACCTCAGAAAATTGCAAAGCCTTAGTTTGTGTTTCCAGTTCTTCATTCGAAGATTGTAATTCTTCCTGTTGCGATTTGAGTTCTTCATTTGCTATTTTTAATGATTCTTGCTGGGTCTGCAATATTTGAGATTGTTGCTGTGTCTTTTCCAATAATTCTTGCATGCGTTCGCGTGACAGAGCTGTATGGAAAGCAATGGCGATATTTTCCATGATACTATCAATGAAATTCATGTCTTTTTTGCCAAACGAATACAGCGAACCAATTTCAATGACACCGATAACATTGCCTTCATACATGAAAGGTGCGACCAAAACATTCGTAGGGATACGTTCACCAAGCAAAGAACTAACAGGCATATAGCCTTCGGGTAAATCGGTAACGACAAACCTTTTCTTTTCATAAGCGGCTTGCCCAATTAAGCCCTCGCCAATCTTAAAATTAGTTCGAATGCCCTTGCGAACATCATAAGCATAACTTGCCGTCAGATGGAAAATATCATCGTCATGGTGCAGTGCTAAAACTCCTACTTGAGCATTCAGGTATTCCGCTAAACATTGAATCACATTTTCGGCAAGAGTGGTAATTTCCTGCTGACCACGTATGCGGTCGTTTAAGGTTGATTGTCCAGTAGATTGCCACATCTGCTCTTTATTTTCGGTCATGACTAGTTGTAAATCAATCAGAAGTTTATTGAACGTTTCCGCCAATATTTGCAATTCTATAACTCCTATCGGTTGTAATTGCATGCTTTCACTTTCAAGACTACCTTCATTCTTGAGGTGATTTGTGTATAATCCTATAGGTATACTAAGAAAATACCATACGCCCCACAAAATTCCACCCATGCCAAGAGGAATAACAACAGAAAGCACAATTAATATCGTAACGGCTATTCTCATGCCATTTCGAGCTTCTTCAACATCATTATCAACTCGTGTATGCATCATCGTTTGAAATTCGGCGATGGGTTTCATGATGATACGCCTATCTTCGTGATATTGCTGGTCAAACATAATTTCACGGGCTTTCATCAACTTGGTAGCATCATCTAATGATTCATCTTCAGGGCTTAGCTTATATGCCGCCACATCAGATGGCATGTCACTTTCAGCCACACCTTTTACCTCTAACACAAGACGCATGCCGCGTGTCTCGGTATTGACTAAGGCATCCGAATTTGCCTTCGCTTCGGCTAACAAATCAACTTCTTCTTGAGGTGTGCCAAGTTTGTCCAACTGCTCTAATACCTTATCACGGGTTTTGGTAACATAGATTTCCTCCCAATAGTAGTCAAGGTGTTCTTCATTGGTGGTAACAACATACTTACGTACTTCATCGGTCAAATAGTCTGATGCATCAGATAAATCAATGCCAAGTTGTTTGTATTCAGCACGACGCTCTACAGCAAGCCTTTCAGCCTCAATAGCTTGAGTGAGAAAATATACACTCCCGCTTAGCAAAAGTGCCATGACTAAAAACACAACACTAATAAAAATGTTAATTGTTGATAACTTGATGTTGATTGTTCTCATGATTACATCTAAACTCTATTGTGCCAACTAACGTTGCAATCAGCCGCTGAGAAAGGAGACCATGATGGTGCTTATGCTCGCCATGACCATGATGGTGCTTATGCTTGCCATGACCATGATGGTGCTTATGCTTACCACCACCATGATGGCTCTTATCTGGTGGTTCGCTTATGAGAGAGCCACTTAAATAAAGTAAGACAGCTTTCTCTGGATCTTCTTCTTTCGTTATCACGCCTTTAATACCTTTTCTTTCGAGGCGCATCACGAGCCCTTGACCCATACCCCCAGCAATCAAGACATCAACATGATCTAGGGGATGTTGTTCATGCGGTGAACTATCATGAAATGATTGTTCTTTGGGAAGCTCAAGAAGTTCTTTATCGATTATCTTGTTGTCCTCAATGTTGAATATCCAGAACTTTCTGCATCGACCAGTATGTTCCGTTATAGTTTTGCGATTTTGACTTGTTACAGCAATTTTCATTTTTACCTCATATTTTGTATATTAAGTGCTGGACAGGCAAGTTGACCAGCTAATTTGAAATGAATCGTGGCTCCTGCCTCGCCAACTACATCACCAGCTCACACTAGCAATGTGGTACCTATTTCTCAAGTGGGGCAAAAATCTGTTCTGTTTGTGCAGTAGCCTCACTCATTACTTCTGTCACTAGCCCGCCAAACATTTGACTCATCAAACCTGTATTCATCCGCGATAGTATCACATCACCGTTGCTGTTTTCATACACAGCAACGCGACATGGCATAAGGGAAGACACTAGACGAGCGTCATCTTCAGCCAGTATTTTTGCTGCAAGATCAGGCCTGCACAATTCGATGACTGCCACTGGGCGTACATCATATCCATGATCGGCAACAGATTTATCCAATCGCATTACGTTGGGTACAACCCAACCTTGTGCCGCGGCATTATCCTGAATGGCTTGTATCGTGTCGTCAAACCCCAATTTGCTATGGCTTTCTATCATCATCATGCCAGGAGCCATCGTCCATGCCACTATACTGGTAAACAATATCCCTACCACGAATCCAACCAAAGCACCAATCAATGTATTTTTTTGCATTCCAAATTCTCCTTTGTATTATTAATACTTCAATCTACTTATCGCACTAAATAACTTAGTGTTATCAAAAAACAAACATAATACAGCCAAACTCCCTACACACCGTAGCACCACTATTGCCCTCCTACTAAATATGGTATTATATTAAAACAATTTAATGAACTGAATTAACTCAGTTCACTATCTCATAGTACCTTAAAACTTTAAAAATGCAAATTACAGCCACTTTTTTTATTTTAGATAAATCGGATACTGATACGCTTGACTTCTAACCTCTAGCCATATCCCCTTTCGTAACCTGCATAAAGATTGATTCCAGATTTCTATCCTTTTCCATAAAATGAATAATATCTAATTTATGTTCAATAAGATGAGTGAGCAAGCCTGCCATAGCAATATCATCGCCCTGAAGTTTGACATGCCAGCCTTTGCCATCCGCATGAAAACCTGTTACACCTGAATACATGTTCAAAGCTGATTCGACTTGTTCTGCATTTGCCAATGTCCGAAACAACAATTGCCGTTCCAAATGTCGGTTTATGAGTCCCTCAGGGGTGCCACTGTATTGCAATTGTCCATGTTCGATGATGCCGACTTGATGGCACATTTCATCCAACTCGGTCAGAATATGAGAACTGATGATAATCGTTTTTCCCATAATGGATAGTTCCTTTAATAACTCTCTTATTTCGATGCGTGCTCGTGGGTCTAGCCCCGAAGCGGGTTCGTCAAGGAGTAGAATTTGAGGGTCATGAACAAGTGCTTGAGCAAG
The DNA here is from genome assembly GCA_002084875.1 of Anaerolineaceae bacterium 4572_78. Classification (GTDB taxonomy): domain Bacteria; phylum Chloroflexota; class Anaerolineae; order 4572-78; family 4572-78; genus 4572-78. The sequence goes on from NBMH01000081.1 coordinate 14,260, forward strand.
ACACAAACGCTGTCGCATGCCACGCGAAAGGGATTGAACCCACTCCATTCGCTTGTGTCCTAAATCCACCAATTCCAATAACTCGTCCACGATATGTTGTCGTTGTGTGGCATCTAAGCGATAGCACCGAGCAAAAAAATCAAGATATTCCCAAACTTGCATGTCCTCATATACCCCAAAGAAGTCAGGCATATAGCCGATTGACCATTTAGATTGGCTAACATTTTTGGTTATATCTACACCATTAAGATAAATTTGTCCTGATGTTGGTTCTAACACGCCAGCAATCATGCGTAATGTGGTAGTCTTACCTGCTCCGTTTGGACCGATAAAACCAAAAAGCGTTCCTGATGCAATGGTTAAATCAAGATGGTCAAGGGCAACAAGATTGCCATAACATTTGGTTAGCTGTTTTATTTCTATCATCTAATACATCCGCTTAACAAAAAATTGAGTCATCTCTTGTAAAATAGCTATATCTTCAGAAGAGGCTTCAATATTTTGTAAAATCTGGTACGCCTTCTCGGCGTAGTGTTTCGCTTGTGCCTCCATGTATGTTTTAGCCCCCATTTCTTCTAAAAGAGTAACGGCGGTAGCAATATCAGTTTCAGTAAGCATATCGGCGGCATAAATTTCACGAAATTGATTAGATAAAGTCTGACTCCCCTCTCCTTGCATGAGATGTGTTGGGGGCTGGATTTGATTAAGAGCAAAAACAACTGGCAGTGACTTTTTTCGATTACGCAAATCATCAGCAGCTGGTTTACCTGTTACACTTTCTCTTCCCCAAATTCCTAGCCAGTCATCCTGAATTTGAAATGCCGATCCGAGCGTTTCCCCCAAACACTTAAATATAGTCGCTTTTTGCGGGGAATCTGTAGCGATTAAACCGCCTAAATAACCTGCACAACCTAACAAAGCACCAGTTTTGCCTTTAATCATATCTAAATAATCAGATAAATTAATATCGAGTCTTTTTTCAAAAGACATATCAAGATATTGTCCCTTACACAAAGCTAAACTAGCATGGTCAAGGGTATTGATTGCTTCTAGTGTTGTTTGAAAAGGAACACCTTGTTTCGGCAAATCTAAAAGTGCATTCCGAGCAATAATAAACATGGTATCACCAGCATTAATTGCTTGCGGTTGCCCCCATATTTTCCAGACAGTAGTTCGTCCTCGTCTGGTATCGCTGTTATCTTGAATGTCGTCATGGATGAGAGTAAAATTATGGACAAGTTCAACCGCGGCGGCAGCTGTCAATGCCTTTTCATGACTGGCACCGCACGCTTGACATGTCAACATAGTAAAGACAGGTCTTAATAATTTTCCACCTGTTTTATGGAGTGGCTGTAATTTTTCATCTACCCACCCAAGATGGTAATGAAGCATGCCATAAAATTCATCTGTAGGATAGACATCCTGTCCTTCCATGAACATGCATCCTGCCTGTTCTACAGGAGGTGCCACCACACGACGTAATTCGGCTTGAATCTTAGGTACAAATACGTTTAATGCTTGTTTGAATGTTGTTACTTTTTTCATGTGTTTTCCTTGAAGTTGGAAGTGATGCAAAGATTTCAAACTCCTAACGCCCAACTCCCAACTCAACCACCACATGCTCGGCTGAAAATCGTTGCCCTAATTCCGAAGCGGCGGTTTTGACCAATTCCTCCAAACTGGTAGCAGCTCGCATTTTCTCCGTGATTTCTCGGATAGCTTTCTCACGCCTAGCCAAACGCTCACTTTCACGAGTAGCAATTTGTTGAGCAATAGAAGACCGCCGACTAGCAACGACAGCGGCTACAGGGTCTAAAAGTTGACGTAAAATAAATCGCTCATCAGAACTAAAAATATGTGGTATACTCCATGCAAATGTAATAGAACCTTGCCAGCGTTGCCCGCTTCGCAATGGCATACAAGCAAAGGATTTAATGTTAGATTGTTCAGAAATTTTTGCTGTAATGGCATCAATGTTTGTTTCGTTTGATAAATCCTCAATAAATGTTACCATATTAGATTGAGTAATCCATTTTTTTAGGGAAGGCACATCATCAAGATGAAAAAACTGATTAAGTAATTCGTCATCATCTGTCGTCAACTTCTAAATAGCCCAGCATGATACGTTCGGGCAAGTCTGTGTCAAATACAGGTGCCAACGTAGCCAAGACTTCTTCTGCTAGGGTTATTTGAGATAGAACGGCTTGAGTTTGGGTCAGTTTTTCAAGTTGAACAGCTCGTTCTTGAGTTTGATTAAATAACCTTCGACTTTCCACTGTGGTGGCTAACATTGAGGCAATCTGTTGAAGCAGGCTTTTATCTCGAGTGATATAGGCGTTTAAGTTGCGATGAAATACATTAAGTGTACCTATTGCCTGCCCACGTACAGTTAATGGAGCCATCATCGCTGAATTGAAGCCCTGTTCAACCAAAATGCAGGCATCTTTTTCTGGGTTATCACGCATGTCAGATAATAACACAATTCTATTTTGTTCTAGGGCTTTACCCATCATAGTGTTAGAAATCTGCCATGCTTTCTGTTCCTTATGTAAATCAGATGTTTCACTAGATTGACGAATTATCAAGTTATTTTTATCTTCGCTCAATAACACTACTGAAGCAGAATCAGCCTCAATAATCCGTTTTGTTTCTACAACACCAATATTGAAAATCATATCAACACTTGTTTCTAGGGCTAATTTTGTACTCAATTCATTTAACAAAGCTAATCGTTTTGCTTGGGCGGCTGTCTCATCAAGTGCTGCTTGGTTTTGTTCAAACAAATTGACATTGGCAATAGCAATCGCTAACTGACTGGTAATAGTTAATAAAGTACGCAACTCATCTTCATTAAAATGACCAATAATATCATGCTGAACATCCAATACACCACTAATCGTTTGCCCGATGTAAATCGGTAGAATAACTTGTGATAATGTAGCTGGTAAAAGCGGGTTTGTACCATAACGGTCGTCATTAACCACATCATTGATTACAATTGGTTCTAATGAATAAGCGGCATGAGTGATAACACTTACTTCGTCATCGACAGGAATAACAAGACCATTCTTCTTAAACTTTTCACTGGCATGCCCAGCGGCTTCACCAACAACAAACGCCTGTTGGGTTTCATCCAATAGATAAACCGCCGTATGATAATATTCAAATGTCTTTTGAATCATGCCAACCACTTGAGGTAGTAGTTGTTCAAAATCAAGAATCGAAGATATTTCTTGACTAATCCGAGCGGCGGCTCGAAGTTGTTTAGTTCGTTTTTCGGCTTGATTAAAAAGACGATTATTATCAACCGCTACAGCTATCTCACCCATAACTGCTATATAAGGTTGCACTTCACTTTCAATAAATTCATGATAATGTTGACTTTCGAGGACTAATATGCCAACTTGAAGCGACCCCACCCACAAGGGAAAGGCAGCCACACTTTTGATTTTCAAGGCGGTTAAAAGACCTCTAATATCACCAGGAATTAACTCATAAGTTTCGGTATCGGCGATAAATGCTGGTTGAGTCATTATCCATTCATCTGAAACAGGAAAAATAGGTTGACGGTATTGGATGCCTACAAGCGTTGACAGAGGACCATCATCGGTATGCCAACTTGCCAAAATGGCGGCAGCAACAATGCTACCTGACGCATCCCGTTCAAAACCCATTAAGATTATGCGGTCTACATCAGAAATACGTAATTCTCTAGCTAACACATCAACAATCTCTTGCAGATTATTTGCTAATGCAATATGATAACTGGTGCGGTACAGAGTTTCAGTATTTTCTAAAACACGTTTTTCAACTAGGTGAGCCCGATGACTGCCAATAACTGCCCCAATTGATTTAGTCAGTTGTTGCAATACAAACACTTCTTCATCAACCAAATGGCGAGGTTTAGGCCAGTCAAACGTAAGTAATCCTTGCCAGCGTCCCTCACTCCACAACGGTAAAATTGCCAGTGCTTCAAAGTTCATCTTTTTGCCCAATTCGAAGAATGCCTCTAGTGAGCACGGGTCATCATGAATGTTTTGGAAAAACACAATTTGATTTGGCTCCTCAAGCCACAAATCTATTATAGGGAATGTTTGATAAGATGATTCTATATTATCTCCACTTTGGACAATCCCTTGTTCCCACACAGCCATGCGTTGCAGTTCAATTGGGGTGCCATCATTATCAGTTCTGATATAAAACAAAATAATTCGCATGTCAATATCAAATGTCAGTGCCATGGAAATAATGGCTAACATTTCAGTTTCGTCATGCACATCAGAAAGTGCTGATTGTATTGCCAATAGTTTTTCGAGATAGATAGCCCGCTCTTGAATTAGTTGGAATCTCAACTGGCTATCAATAACAACTGCACTTTGCGTAGCTAAAAAGTCATAAAATCGCTGTTCCCGTTCGGTGAATAAATGTGGATTTTGCCAGCCAATAAGAGTAACACCAACCCAACGACTCCCTAAAACTAATGGCAGTAATACCATGGCTTTTGTGCCTATATCTATCAAGCCAAGGTCTGACGCTCTAGTAAAACGTGTATCTTGGTTGATGTCTAAAATAAAAATTGGACTGTCGTGATGCTCCAACAATACATCAATCAAAGGCAAATCGGCAAGTTTGATTCGTTGACCAACTTCGAGGGGAAGTGTCGGAGCGTCAATGCTTGCTTTGACATGTGGAGCGTCAACGCTTACTTTATCAGAAGTTGTCATGATAGCTGAAACTTTACATTTTTTAATGGGTTCAGCATCAATATTCATACCAAAGGTAAAAATGATGGCACAACTTGGTGATTGAGCCAGTGGATGAATTGATGAGATTGAGGAAGCAATAATATGCAAGCCTTTATCTAATGATGTGGCAGTATTTAGTTCAAAGGCTATATTGTAAAATGTTTCCGTTTCAGTCAAAGCTAATTGGGTTTGTTCATACTGATAAGCATGTTGAAGAGCAATCGCCACTTGAGAAGCTAAGGCAGTTTGAATACGAATCATGTCCTCTGTGAAATAACCGACATGATTAGATTGAATATCCAACACACCCAATAAGGCATCCCCAACGGTCATGGGAATGATTGCTTCAGAAAGAGTATCAGGTAGCTGTTTGACAGGCAAGTATTCAGAAGATTGTCTGACATCTTGAACTGCAACGGCTTGACATGTTCGGGCTGCCTTAGCAACTAAGGATTGTTCTTGTGAAAGTGAAATTTCCCAGTCTTGTGCCACCATTTGTTTTCCAACTTCGCCTGACCCTACCCGCAAGGTTAGCATTTCTCTCTCCTCATCAAACACATAAATATCAACATGATAAAATCCAAAATTGCTTTTGGTCAGGTCAACAACTTTCTGTAATAACTCATCAGGTTGCATAATTGTCGAAATGACCTTACTAGCTTGCATGACTGTTGTCAATTCAGTGGCACGTTGAATAAATAATTCTTCTGACTGTTTTTGCCACGTTTGTGCATGGGCAAATTGCTGGCAGATTTCTTTGGCAAAAGGAACTTCAGAATCCAGCTCTAATGTATAATTATCATTTCCCTCTGCCAACTGCCTCATGGCTTTTAAGATTTCTCGAAAGGTATCTTCAAATTTCATCGTTGATGGCAACACTCCTAACTTCTATGGTTATGTTCCAAATTGGCACAGTGTCAAAAAATGCCCTAATCTGAATATCTATTGTACTTAAAAATTTAAATGAGTCTATCTTAGCAAATATATTTTAATTTTAGCAAAATCGCGGTAAGAAATTCCACTGATGTCGTAAGCTAGATGGGATGAATTATTGTAGGATATGCATGCCATATCTTTTGTGTACTTTGCATTTTCAGGTGTTTGATGAAGCTTGTTACAGTATCAAGCCTTTTTAAAAAGCATAAATTGTTTATTTTTATTATGGGCTAAAGGGTAATTACTAATCAATAATTCTTTACCTTTTGCAGCAAATGTTTTCTTATAATTATTCATGCCATATTGTAATTCCCAACTTAATTGATAAAAATCTGAATACAAATCTTGAATATATAATGAGTTATCATAAGTCATTAGCCAGTGGTGTGAACATGATTTGAGATACTTATGCAGACGCTTATGATTAAATCCAACATGTAAATTTCCTTTTTTGCCATATAAGCGTGATTTTGTAGCCGAATAGTAGGGTGGGTCTAAAAAAATAAAAATATCTTGACCATTACATATCAAAAGTTCTTTATAATCATTTGATGTAAATAGCATATTCTTGACAATCTTATGAGCCATTTTCAGCCGTTCAATTGAAGATAAGGTAAATCTTTTTTGAAATGATTGCTCGGAATAACCACCACTATCAACCACCCCTGAAAACGTAATTCGATTCAAAACAAAAAAATCAACAGCTCGTTGTAGTATTGATAAATCATCATGACGGCGTGCCAGTATCGTTTGAAAGAGTTGTCTGCCATTTGTCCATGTCTTTTTGATATGTAAAATCTCATTTACCAACTGACCAACATCACTTTTAACCATAGTCCAAAAACAATACAACTCATAATTCAAATCATTGGCTATATAGTGAGCATGTGATTTCTTTTGCTGACAAAAGAAAGTCATGGATCCACCACCAAAAAATGGTTCACGAAATTCCTGATAGTTTGGAATAAATTGATATAAATATTTAACGGCACGAGACTTTCCACCAGGATACCGTAGTGGACTTTTAATCTTTGGCATATTCAATAATCACCTGAAAATTATTTTTATTGGCTTCTTGAAAAAGTTGATCAATCAATTTTTGATGACTTTTCTTGAAACTATGTGAATCAATAAATCTTTTTATATCATATGCATTAGCCTTTGAAGTAATTCTATACTTTATTTTTTGAGAAGTTAATCGTAAAACGGGTAAAAAATCTAAGGCACCATAACTTGATTTTAAAAACAATTGGTCAATGCTGGTATACAATACCATCTTTATTAATCCATCTTTGATATCATTTTTAGAAGGTAATATTGATTTTTTGGTATGCTTACTTTCAACTAAAAAATATGTATTATTTTTGATAATAACTTCATCAATTGTAAAATAATACGTACCACCTAAATAATTTTTTATGTCAATTGTTGCTTTTATACCATGTCCTAAAGACTCTTTCGGTTGTATAGTAACAACTTCTCTATTTTGTGCTTGCTTTGCTTTTTCTCTTGAAAATCGTAGAAAACTATCACGGTGTTCGCTAATCTTTTCTCTAAAATCATATAACCTTTGTTCACTATGAAAGATAACACCTGTTTTGGTTGAAATTTCTTGAAATGCTTGTATGGATTTCGATAATATCATATCAAGATGTGAAATCTCTAATTGATGTAAATTCCAATGCAATGCTGATGAGTGATAACTTAGTAACAGATTCATCTGTTCTTTTACAAAATCATCATAGAATTTTTGATGTGTTACTTTATTTTGTTTTGTGTTTAATCGCATGTTTTTTTCTGCATCATGATAATATGCAATAATTACATAAATATTAAGTGAACTCATCAAAGATATCGTATCCCATTGTAAATAATCTCTATCACCGTCTTTACCTTCATCTTTCACCAATGGAATAATTGTAACTAATTTGACACTTGACAAATTCAAGGTGTTATAAATTCGGCTATAAGGATATGAACGAGTACGTTTAGGTGAAACCCATTTACTAACTCCCCATAAAAAGTTCCCGTCCGTAACTTGACATGATGATGCCCAATTATTCACGTTTTCATAAAACATGACTTGTGGTAACTTTTCTATTAAATAAGGTTTGTAAGTAATGTTTGTAATTGTGCCATGTAATCTAATTGAATGATTCATTATTTGTCATTTTCCTTACTGCGTTATAATAAGTTATGTTTTTGTATTTTAACCAACAGCAAATTCTGTATACTGCCGCATGATAGCCCAAAACAATATCCGATTTCTATATCCAAATTTTACCATCTTTAATGTCAAATTGCAAAATATTACTAGAAAGGTTACACATACAATTTCCCAAAATTCAAAAATAATAAACTAAATTTGCATTTTTTTTAATCACGATGTATAATGAGTAGATACTGGGGAAGTGGTGGAATGGCAGACACGCATGATTTAGGATTATGTGCCTTACGGCGTGAGGGTTCGACTCCCTCCTTCCCCATTCAGTTAGCCCCCCGCAGTAAGATTCCCCTCTCACTGTGAGGGTGGGGGCTGTTCAATGCTAGTAGGGGCGTACGGCCGTACGCCCCTACAACTACGGCCGTACGCCCCTACCATTAGTACTGTTCAAACCTTGCTTTGACGCTCCAACTTCTACCTTCGGATATTAAAAACATAATTACGGTAAACTCCTGATATATCCCAATCAATCGCATGTTTAAATTCCTGTTCAGCTTCTACATCTCGTCGTTGGGCTTTTAAGACTCGTCCTAAATGATAGCGGATTGACACATCGTAAGGGGCAAGTTCAAGGGCTTTTCGTAATTCAATTTCAGCTCCAACATAATCACCTGTTTGAAATTTTGCCCAGCCAAGCAGGTTGTATGCCTGTGGATTATCCCGTTCCATTTCAAGCAAACGCTCCGCCGCAGGTAAGCCATGTTCTAAAACATGATAACTTCTTTCGACATAAAACATTGTCAATTGTTGTTGAGAAGTGACCGATTCAGGTTCTAGCTTAACAATTGCTTGATACCAGGCTTCGGCAGAAATGTAATTGCCTGTTTCAGCTAAGGTAAAGGCAGCTTCCATAGCAATCCCAAGGTTATTTGGGTCGTAGTCCAACGCCTCTAAGAATCGGTCAATAGCTAAATCAGGCAAACCTTGTCTACGAAAATAAATCCCTTCAAAATATGGAGTCAAAGCTATTGCAGGGTCTAGTTTACGAGCATGATTAAAACTTTCCATAGCAGGTAAACCTAAATTTACCTTTGTATATCCAAAAAAAGCCCATGCATCTGCATCCGTTGAGTTATATGTTGTTGCTATGTTAAGTGCATTGTCAGCCAGTTCCCATTCTCCAAGTTGAATCAAGGCAATGCCGATTATTTTCGCTACTTCTGCTTGATGGGTTTCGGTAGTAAATGGGGCAATCGTTTCTTTTAAGTAATTTGCTTGGGGGGAATCTAAATTATTAAGATACGTTTGACCTTTGGACAAGTCAGCAGGTAATGTCAAAGCGGATAGATACCACAAAATTTGCCGACCAGATTCGGAGTGCAAAAATTTTAGCGTTTGCATTCCTGATGATTCTAGTGGGGTTAAAAAAGTAGCTTCTGCTCGGCTATATTTTCGTCGAGCCATGTATGCTCGTCCCAAGCCAAGCCAAGCTTCCATAGACTCACTGTCATGCTCAATCACATTATGCCACCAATTTATTGATTCTGTAGGCTTTCCCTGTTGCAATAATGACTCTGCTAAGCCTAACTTTGCAGCTTGATTATTGCTATCAATATTTAAAATTTCATTAAACCTCCGTTGAGCCAATTCCCAACGATATTGAACTAGATAAATTTCTGCTAATTTATGACGCGGTTCTATTGCTTTGGGGTCATGCTTAATCACTTCTTCCAATATTAAAATGGCATCGGTATAAGATTTTTCAGCAATTAAATTTTCTGCTTCGGTTAGATGTGATGTAATGTCATACAACGAAGATGGCGTAGATTGGCAACTAATCAAAAAGATGAAACTTAATACAACTATGTAGATTGCATGTTGCTTATCTGTTATTTTCATCATTCCCTTTAACGGCATACACCATGCATGCCATCCGCTTAAAATCTTGCAGATAGACAAGATTATCCGCTAATATAAGGCATGGTTTTTTCTCCTGCTCATGCAAAATAAGTATCCTGTTTGTCCTTTGACATACAACATGCAAACGTGAATCTACATCCCATGGATCCGCCTCATAAGAAATACCAACTGCATAACTAAATACATCAGTTCTATCAGCAGTCCACCATGACAAAGTATTAAATCGTACTTTAATTATCTGCCCTGCTTGCCATAAATGCGTCGGCCACCAAACGAGGACAGGTTGTTGAAAAACTGTGGCTCCTTTTACATGTCCCATGTCATCTAACAAATAAAGATGAATAAAATAATCATCATTTGGCTGTTGAAGCACATGAAAATAAAGACTGACTTCTGCTTCCTCTTTTCGATTCACATGGACATCCATACCAACTAACGATAATATATCACCAAACTTGGCAGGGACAAATTTCGATTGTGCCTGTTGATTATCGGCAAATAAGAAATCCTGAAAACCATCTTGAGTCGGTTTACGTGTTGCTTCTCGTTTTAAAAGCAGGTAACCATCTCGGCTGACCATCAAGCCGAAATTCGATTCATAAATCATCGTGCTGATAAGATTTGTTTGAGCATTATCGGCGTTTATAAATTTGGGATGTGATATGTCAAAAAAAATATAATCAATATCTGACGAAAAATCACCTGTCCAAATTGAAACATGCTCACGTTGACTAATGTGTGGGACGAGTTCGGCTTGAGCCATGACACTTGCCGATTGCGGAATGGTAGCGGCAATCTCATCTCCGATGGCATGATGTTGTGTTACATTGGGCAAATGAAATGGTTTGCTGAGAGGAGAATAACCTCGAAAGTAGTGATAGGTGAATGACGAACATAAAAGGATTATGGTTAGCATGATAGAAATTTGGTTTTTATCACCCCACTTCTTGTTTCTCCCATGTGCATAAAAATGGTTTAGGTGGAGTTTTTCCAAACGCCTCATGCCATCCACCACAGCCAGCATGATAAACGGTAACATCGGGGCAGCATAATGCCATGTTTCCAATTCTTGTTGAAGCGGATTGTTGCTCAATAAACTAATGGCAAGTGCGGGAGCGGTCAAAATAAAAATGGGCAACCCTGCTTTTCCAAAGGTGTATTTCCTAGTGTCGGGAAATATTTGATGTATGCTGATTCTTCGCCGCCAATTCGATAACTTGGCAGGACAATCTCAAAGGCGATGTATGCCCAAGCTAATCCCATCACAGCAAGTAATATGCCCATCGAGTAGCGTTTTTGCCACAAGGCGACGTATAGCCCCACCATAAATATAAGTAGTGAAATATCCTCCTTGCATGACATTGCTAGAATGAAACTGATTAAGGCGTAAACCCCACCCCAACCCCTCCCCTGAAAAGGAGAGTGGCAAGTGGTGTGGTCTGCTTCCAAAAAATACCATCCCCACAAAATGAAAAATGGGGCAAGAGCCACAGCATGAAAGTCAAATAAATTGACGGATTCTGTAGCAGGCAAAAGGAGATATGCTAACACAATTGCTACAGCAGACCATTCTGATTGTAATTTACGACGGGCAATTAAAAAAAGAGGGATTGCCGCTAAACCAAGTGCCACTGTTTGTAGCCATAACAATGTGATGGGGTTAGGTGCTATCCAATAGAGAGGAACTAGCAGAAATAATATCGGTTCTACATGCAGTCCCATGCGATTGAGACTAATTTTGGGCAAGGTGGTTAAAGCCAAACCTCGCCCATGTGCCGCGTTCCACATAGCCTGGTCATAGTTCCCCAAATCTAAGGCACTCGTTTCGTAGGCAAAGTGCTGACGTGTGGCAAGGATGCCAAAGGTGATGATATAAATTAGTATGAGAATAGTAACAACAAGACTGCGATAATTTAGGGATTTCAAAATAAACGTAGTTAGAAATTCAATCGTTTAGAAAAGTTGAATTTCTAGGGTTTGCCTTACGAACTAACACCAATGTTTTATCATCATCAGTTCTGGCATTAACCCGTTCCGAATCCAAAAATGACTCCAATTGCTGATGGGCATTATCTTCATCACCTTCATTGCTTTCAATGGAAGCTACAAAAGTAAATAAGGGATTAAAAAATGGTGGGTACGGTTTATTTTGCACAATGTTTATCGCCAAAGGTAGCAATCCATCAGACATGACAGCCAACCCTTGCATCATTTCCGTCCGAATTTGAATATCAAGTACCTCGAGAGCATTAGGCTGGCTTAAGAAATTGGTCATGTTGGCGTACTCACCTTTTTGAGGTTGACACAAACTGATTAATTCATCATTGTTATCTAAGGCAACAGCCGCCGAATCTCCTATCAGTCCACATGCTGTCCATCCTTCTGCCATGGCGACCAACACCAATGTCGTAGCATAATCACGCATGGTTTTATCGTAATTTGCTGCTTCGATTTCGATTGCCATTTGAGCTGATTCATAAGCCTTTTCTATGATTGCTAGCCAACCACTTTCATAATCAGGAGGTAATTCCCGTAAAACTTCCATCATATATGTCATGGCAGTCTCTACGGCTAATTTTGCCCCTTCGCCACCTCTTTCTGCTGAACCAGCTCCATCTGCCACAGCAACAATAATGACACCATTTGGAAGTAATTTATACTCAAAGGCATCACTGCATGAATCTCCTGTTTTCAAATGACTGGTTCCCGTCATTGAAGCACCAACAAAACGCCATACTTTATTATTGTCATTACCCATAATTAAACCTCTGCCCATCCTACAGGTGATTGTAATGGAACCTGCTCACCAATTTGTGAATGAGAAACGGATGTTAAACTGGCTGATAACCACACAAACATTTCCCGAAAATTTAATCCTTTTAAGGTAACAGGTTGCCGAGATGAAATTTTCGATAGAACATCCAAATCAGCTCCTTGTACACCTACGGCAAAAAATGCCACCGATTTTGAAGACTCTTCATGGCGAACCCGTTGAGCGGCTGCTTGCCATTCATCTGTAGGAGTCCCATCCGTGATGAGAAATATCCAGGGGCGATAATAAGGAACTCCATTTTGTTTATAAATTCCTTTACGGCGACGAACCATGTCTAATGACATATCAATCGCTTCACCCATGGCTGTCGTTCCCCCTGCTTTCAATTTAGGTGATTCAAATTGATTAGCCGTAACAAAATCTAACTGAACAGTAGCGGTACTGCTAAAAGCAACAATAGCGACTTCAACCCGCATAGAAGCCAAATCATCATCCTTCAGGGCATCCTCGAAGGCAACCAAACCATCATTCAACTGGGTAATTGGATCCCCGTACATTGAACCAGATACATCAAGGGCTAATACACATGGACATCTTGGTTCAGGATTACTGGTATCAAATTCAACTTGTCCTAAAATATCTTCCATTATGATTTTTCTTTCTTTTGTCACATAATAATAGTGTGACCCACATTATTAAACAATAATGTTCATTTTACATCACTTCTGCTATCTACGCAAATCAGGAGTGCAAAAGATAAATCTTTTGCACTCCTACACTCCGTTCATCCTGATTTGACAAATTAGGCACTACCAAGTATCATTTTTGATAATGACAACATCAACAAAACCACATACTAAAACTTATCATCTTCTTGATTCGGGTAATGGTCAAAAATTAGAACAAGTTGGAAAATATCGCCTTATCCGACCATGCCCACAAGCGATATGGCAACCATCCCTATCCAAAAAAGCATGGAAAACAGCCCATGCCATTTATCAACGAAGTAAATCAGGTGGTGGGCAGTGGACATACAAAAGTCACTTGCCCGAAAGTTGGAACGTCAACGCTTGCTTTGACAGGACTATGAAAATCAAACTGACCAATTTTGGACATTTAGGTGTTTTCCCCGAACAGGGACCAAATTGGGATTGGATTCACCAACAGATTCAAAATGCTAAGCGTCCTATTAATGTACTAAATACCTTTGCTTATACAGGTGGAAGCACTCTAGCAGCAGCTATGGCTGGGGCAAATGTTGTCCATCTGGATTCTGCTAGAGGGATTGTGGCATGGGCAAGAGAAAATGCCGAAATTAACCAATTAAAAACCAAACCCATTCGTTGGATAATCGAGGATGTGTCGAAATTCGTCGCCCGTGAGATTCGTCGCAAACGACAATACGACGCTATAATCCTCGACCCGCCTTCTTTTGGGCGTGGCTCAAAAGGAGAAGTATTCAAATTTGAACGAGACTTCCCAACGTTGTTATCTCAATGTCGACAGCTATTGAGCCATGAGCCACTATTTGTTTTGTTAAGTGCCCATACGCCTGGTTTTACTCCTTTAGCCTTGCAAAATTTACTGGCTGATATGACAACTAATCTTGGTGGACATCTCACATGTCTGGAAATGACCATCCCATATCAAAATGGCACACGTTTGTTGCCAAGTGGTGTAGTTGCTCGCTGGTGTAATTTCTGACAAACATGACGTATCTTATTTATTGCCTCTTTTTTCTTTTAGAGTATAATTCAGTTTTCAGAATCAGGTAGTGGTGATATACCACCACCAAAATTTAACCAATTATTTAACATCCAATGGAGGAAGTTATGTCTAAGACAAAGACGTTGATTATGGGAGCCGCTGGGCGAGACTTTCATGTGTTTAATACATGTTTTCGGAACAACTCACAAGTTGAAGTTGTTGCTTTTACTGCAACACAAATTCCTAATATTGATGGTAGAAGATACCCCGCTGAATTAGCTGGCGAAGGATACCCCGATGGAATCCCTATCCGTGCTGAAGAAGATGTGATAGAACTAATTAAGAAGCATGACATTGATAATGTTGTGTTTGCCTATAGCGACGTGACCCATGAATATGTTATGCATAAAGCCTCAACCATCCTTGCGGCTGGAGCAAATTTCCAACTGATGGGAACGAAAAACACTTATGTGAAAAGCACCAAACCACTTATTGCGATTTGTGCAGTTAGAACAGGTTGCGGTAAAAGCCAAACGACTCGTCGCGTAGTCAATCTCTTAAAGGAAAAAGGGATTGAAAAGATAGCTGTGATACGACATCCAATGCCTTACGGTGATTTGGTAGCTCAACGGGTGCAACGATTTGCCAGCTTGCAAGACTTAAAAGACCATGATTGTACAATTGAAGAAATGGAAGAATACGAACCTCACATTAACGCCAATACAGTTGTTTATGCTGGTGTTGACTATGAGGCAATTTTACGAGAGGCTGAAAAGGAAGCCGATGTTATCATTTGGGATGGTGGTAATAATGATTTGCCATTCTATGCTCCCGACCTTTTCATTACGGTTGCTGACCCACATAGAGCTGGTCATGAGTTAAGCTATTATCCTGGTGAATCAAATTTCAAGGCGGCTGATGTTATCGTTTTAAATAAGCTTGTTACAGCTGACCTTGATAATATCGAGCTGGTTCGAGAAAATGTACATCATGTGAATCCACAGGCAATAGTTGTCGAAGCGGCTTCACCCATCTACGTTGAATACCCCGAAATTATCAAAGGTAAGCGTGTGCTAGTTGTCGAAGATGGACCAACTCTTACGCATGGTGAGATGACTTATGGTGCGGGAGTTGTAGCCGCTCGGAAGTTCGGAGCAAGCGAAATGATTGACCCACGCCCTTACGCTGTAGGAACTATCGCGGATACGTTTGAAAAATATCCCGATGTTGGCATCCTTCTGCCTGCCATGGGATACGGTACAAAACAAATTAAGGACTTAGAGGAAACCATTAATCGAACTGATTGCGATTCTGTCATTATCGCCACACCGATTGATTTAAGCCGAATTGTAAAAATTGATAAACCATATACTCGTGTCATGTATGAACTCCAAGAAATTGGTAAACCAAGTTTGGCAGATGTATTAAAAGATTTTCCAAAGTAAGGATTAGATATGCATGGGAAAACAGCCGTAATTGCAATTGGTGGTAACTCTTTAATCAAAGATAGTAAACATCCATCTATAATAGACCAAAATCTGGTCATAAACGAGGTAAGTTTGCACATTGCAAACATTGTTAAAAGTGGTTGGAATGTTATTATCGGGCATGGCAATGGACCACAGGTTGGTTTCGTTCTGCGTCGTTCAGAACTTGCCTCATCTGAGCTGCCACAAATTCCTTTAGATGCTTGCGTAGCAAATACGCAAGGTAAAATGGGGTATCTTATCCAACAAAATTTGATAAATCATTTCTATCAACTTGGTATTGATAAATGTATAACGACAATTATTACTCAAGTTGAGGTTGACCCTAATGATAAAGCCTTTAAAAATCCTACTAAACCAATCGGTACTTTTATGAGTAGAATCGAGGCACTTCGTCATTTTAATGAAGATGGCTGGAATGTCATCGAGGATTCAGGACGAGGTTGGCGGCGAGTAGTACCTTCACCAATGCCTATACGAATTGTCGAAGGAAATGTGATTAAAAGATTAGTTGACATGGGTATTGTTGTCATCGCCGTTGGAGGAGGAGGGATTCCTGTCGTTCGAGATGGGAACAATTATTTGCGAGGAATACCTGCAGTAATTGATAAAGACTATGCCACTGCTATGCTCGCTTCTATGGTCGGAGCGGATTTGTTTATGCTTTGTACTTCGGTTGACAAAGTTGCCCTAAATTTTGGTAAACCAAATCAAAAATGGCTTGACCATTTATATCTTGCTCAAGCGAAAGAATATCTGGCTGAAGGTAGTCATTTTTCTGCGGGGAGCATGAAACCTAAAATCCAAGCTGCGGTCAATTATCTTGAGGCAGGTGGCATGAAGGCAATTATTACCTCTCCCGAAAATATGGAATTAGCTTTAGATGGTGAAACAGGTACTCTTGTTACTACTTAGGGTAGGGAGTAGGGATTGGGAGTTAGGAGTGTCAAAATGAAATTTTGACTATGCAGAATGCAATTCTGCGACTCCGACTCTCAATCTCACAAAAGGAAATTACATGAACGACAACGTCATTTATTGGCTGACTTTAATAAATAACAGTGGTCTGAAACTGGGCAAGATAAAGAAAATTATCCATGAATGGTATTTCATGGACAACAAACCGATTAAGGATTTGTTTGCTCTATCAAGTTCAGAATTATATTTCAGTTTTAATCTAACCGATGCTGAAACAAACCAATTTCTTAAAGCAATCAAGCCACCCATTTTACAAAAACAACAAATACTAATTGAAACATGGCAAAAAGAAAATATTAAAATATTAACGCTTGAGAATCTCCATTATTCGGTACGCTTGATTGCCATGTTGCAAATTAAGCAATTGCCATTATTGCTATGGGTGAAGGGAGATACACATTTACTGAACGAACCAACTATAACAATTTTAGGACCCGAAAAACCACAGGAATCAACTGTTGAGTTTGTTGAGTTGTTAATTCAAGAATTAATTAGCGAAAATATTGGGGTTGTAAGTGGCTATGGTCGAGGGCTTGACCGTATCGTGTTTGAAAAGATGATTCAAGGTGAAAGTGGTTTGGGGGTAGCTTTTTTACCGATGGGATTAGCCTCCTTTGCAAAAATGACTCGAAGACTTGATAAATACATCGAATCACATCGAACGGTATTGGTCAGCCCATTTGCTCCCGACATGAGTTTCAAAGAAGGATTTAAGGCGGCTCGTAATATTCTTATTGATGCCTTCGCCTTAATTTTATTTGTTCCCGAAGCAAAAGATATTGACTCTGCCCGAATACAGACGGCTCTAAATCAAGGACGACCGGTAATTGTTTTGGAGAATGGTTCGCCTGAAAATGAGATACTTATCAATGAGGGAGCAATTGCAGTCAATCAGCCAAGTGAAATAATAGAGTTAATTCATCAAGTTCTCCTTGACAGCACCGTAACACCAACACATGAAACAGATGACGATGATTATGGATTAATTCGAGAAGTATTACCGCCATATAATTCTGATGAGGCACTAGATATTTTATCGGCGGGTGGTAATGTACCAGAAGTATTGAAAGCTCGTTTGAAGTAATCATCAGGTAACAGGCAAGATGCATGTGGCAAACACATAAGCTATTTTCAAGAGCAATTGCTCTCGAAAATAGGCATCATTATGCGTCCAATCATCTTGAGAATGGGGAGATATACTAAAAACGGGCACAAAGGATATTGCTAGAGCATCCAAGGTTCTTTGGTTAGACCTGACAGGTTTTTAGAAACCTGTCAGGTCTTGGTACAAAATGTTACTTTATGACCTTCACAAGTATACTTCATTCCACATTTTCTTTACTTTGCTAATCATTAACACAGCATAAATCAAATTCTTCTTGTGTGCATCGGAGGCATGGCGAAAAGAATTTTGCCATGTCTCTTTTAAATCTACAGGTGTCTGGCAATCAAATTTTGCTTATGTGCATCGGAGGCATGGCGAAAAGAATTTTGCCATGTCTCTTTTAAATCTACAGGTGTCTGGCAATCTAAGTTATCACAAAAATGGATACGATTACAAGCACGTTTTTCAAGTCTGAGTCATTTTCAATAGTGTCAGCTAATGCTTGATACATGTTATCCAGATTCAATGGGTTACCTTGAAATGTGGGGCGTGGCTCAAACTCCTTAAAAAGGTCTTGTAATTCAGGATGGATAAAATAAGCTTCTTTATGAATAAAACCTGTGACCATTATGTGATGTTTTAGGATATTCTCACGATTAATTTCTCCTTTATCGTACATATCCTTAAAAATTGCTTCGGTATGGGAAAGTAATGATACTTTCAATATGGGTTTTTAGCTGTTTTTTATTCAATCCCATGGTTGTTCTCTCGTTGGATTAATGGGGGAGGTAAATCTTTTACATGAGCTGGTGTAACTGCTCGGCAAAGTTCATAAGAATGAGTAGCTAAAATATACTGATTGCTAGGAGCCCATTCGTTCAAATCAATAATTACTTGATATTGCCAATCAGGATGTAAAGCAATCTCAACTTCATCCATCAACACAATGGCATTCTCGATTTCATTTGCTTTTAGCCAAGCAAACATAGTGAGTTGTTTTAACTCTCCATGACTCAAATCTTCGGGATATAATCTCGTCTCACCACCATTGCCGTTATCCAATT
>NBMH01000082.1 GCA_002084875.1 Anaerolineaceae bacterium 4572_78
GTGTGTCCCACCCAAAACGTAGAATCTAAGGAATTTAACGGATTTTATAGATACCTCCTCTCTTGCCTTCTTTTTCTATTTTGCCATCATTGATGAGGTTTCTTAATACCTCACTTACAATGTAAGGTTTGAAAACAACCTCTACACCATACTTTATCAAATTAGCTTTGGTTCTCTAATATGTTTTTCTATGCGCTGATTAGCTAATTCAACATATTCACGTTCAATGTCATAACCAACAAAATGCCTCTCTGTTTTCAATGCGGCTAAACATGTTGAACCACTACCACAAAATGGGTCAAGAATAACATCATTCTTAAAGGTATACAATTGAATAAATCGGTATGGTAATTCCAGAGGAAACGGGGCAGGATGTCCAATCTTTCTAGCAGAAACGGCAGAAAAAGACCAAACACTTTTCGTGTATTCTAAAAATTCAACTTTTGCGATCGTACTTTCTTTTCCCTTCTTCTTTCTAGAAAATGTATCTTTGCAAAAAACAAGAATATACTCATGAATATCACGCAAAACAGGATTACTAGCAGATAACCATGATCCCCATGCAGTTGATGGACTAGCACTTCCCGCCTTATTCCAAATAATTTCACCTCGCATGAAAAAACCAATATCAAGCATATCCTCGATAATAAAACTATGAAGAGGGATATAAGGTTTACGCCCTAAATTGGCAATATTAATACATGCCCTACCTCCTGTCACCAATTTTTTATATGTTTCTTCAAATACATTTCTTAACAATTGGCGGTATTCATTTAGCGATAAATCTTTGTCGTATTCTTTTTTTGCATTGTATGGCGGTGATGTTACCATGAGATGAATACTTGAATCAGGTATTTCAGACATCGTTTCACTAGATTTGCAATATATCTTATCTAAATTCTCATGGGAAATTTCATTTTCAACATAAATTACCTTTTTGGGTATGGATAAACCTTCATAAAGTCGGCTGTCATAAAACTTACTTGAATCATGTCCGACTCTTCTAGCAATTCCAAAGGAGCTTGTTTTCGTTCCATTACGATTATAGGGGTGTTTACTCACTAACTTCACCTTCCAATAAAGTCAAAAATATTTCCGCTTTTTGTTTATAAGATGATGCACGATTCGCAATTTCAATTAATTTACCTAACTCAACAGTACTTTTCATACTTGAAAAAAAATGCAGTTGTGCTAGAATCAGTTGTTTAATATCATGTTGCAACATCTCAAAAGAATTAAATTGCTTGAAACCGCCATGTGGACTGTGTATAATATAACTTTTATTTTCAAGAGGATTAGGGTTGATAGACCAAAAACCCTGAATGATACCTGATTTCTTCAAATGGTCAACTTTACTTAAGTATGTACGTGTTATGGGAGCATTACCAATAACAACAATTGGTATTGTTGCAGATAGAGGGCTTGCAATCCGTATATTGATGCATTTGCCAATGGCTTTAAGTATAGAATCAGAACGTTGCAAACTAGGCATGGCGATATGTGACTTGTAATCACCAAGATATATTAATTGTCCATGCTTATACTCCCAGTTTGAAACAATAGACATTTTCACTTCAAATATAACAACAATATCTTGTGCATGCAATTCTGTTTTGTTGCGTTTGGCAATAACTACATCACCTTCTGACCTTTTTGGTAGGGAAATTTCAGGACATACAGCACTTTGCACCGCATAAAAATCAGTTCCAACAAGACATTGCTCAATAAGATTGCGTGTCCATGTTTCTGTAAATCTACCAATCAACGTATTTCTAGCTTGAATTGTGCTTTTCTTTCCCTTATAAGATTTCTCCCAATAAGCCATGTAACGTTTATCATCTGTCATATAAAAAAGTTGCTCAGGTGAGGCAAAGGTGTTAAGTGATTGATTAAAAAAGTGTTTTTCAACTTCTTTGTTCCATAATAAATTTGTCATTGTATTCTATTACCAAGATAGCTTAATATCAATAATAATGTTAAATTTTTACATAATCTTATCTTTTTTATTAATATTGGAGTCCAATAGCTTTAGCTATTGCTGGCAAAACCTAAGTTTTTGTGATTTTTGTAGCCAAGTAGCCAAGTAGGTAGGGCTGTTCAAAACTTGCTTTGACATGAAAAAGCAAGCTGTTTCGCTCCATTGTGCGACCACATGATTGAAAATCATGTCGAAAAATATCCCAAGCCATGTTCTTTATTTTAGCATTAAACAGCCATACTTTAGGGTTGGGTAGTTGACCACTATTATATTCTGAAATCTTAAAAAACGCAAATTACAATTTATTCTCTTCGTCACCTGATAAACTGTGCTACACGGCACGGTAGGAAACCACCCCTACATCTAAACATGGACGACCACAAAAGTACACCCCTACAAAAACCTATAAATTTAACAGCATTTCAATCCGACTAAACGCTATACTGTAGCCCATGTCTTGAAATGTTGGCCAATGCCTATCACTAATAGGCAAATTCTCGCTAATAGTTCCTTGCACTGCATGTCGCCAATGTAAGTGTTGTAATAATCCCGTTGCCACACGGTTGAAATCGCCTTCGATGGTTTGTATTACCAATCTAGCTAATTGTAAAACAGTGTCTTGATAAACTAGCCAACCTTGAGAACCATCATCAAAATCAGCCCATAATGCCGATAATTCCCCAGCATTAAACATCGAATCATTTGCCGAGACCCATGATGGCATATCTCGGCGCGTGCACAATAAATCTAAGGCTTCTTGGTGACTAAGCACATCAATGTAAATGCCATGCGTGATGACATTGATAGGTTGTGGAGGTCTTTTGATAACCAGTAATTCACGTATGATTTCAAAACCATACTTTTTGAATAATACTTCGGCAGGTTCATTATTTTTAATGACTTCCAAAATGATTTGTTTAGCATTTATTTCACGTGACCGTTCAACCAGATAATGCATGATTGCCCCACCAACTCCCCTTTTACGACCATTGGGAACGACACCTAATCTGGTTATCCATGTGTTGCTTCCTCGTTTACCTAACATACCCAAGCCGAGTGTGGTATCATCTTCGACAGCCACCACCGAAAGTTGTAAGTCTACATCGTAAACTTGGACATACTCTCGCATTTTATTAACACTCATCGGCATGGGAATGATATAATCAACACGACTGCGATTATATGTATCGGTCAATTCAGGGTACGTAAAATTATTAGCAGGAACAACATCAAAGTCGTAGGTACGAGCATGTGTTGTTGTAGAGTTACGATTTTCTGACGACAAAATTGTTACCTTAAAGTTCTTCTAAAGCAATTTTCGCTTTATTATTATCAGTATCTAATGCTAATACACGCCGAAAACAAAGCCGTTTTTCTTTCGGTTGTTTAGAAGCAAGCCCTTTACCAAACCAAGCCTCTGAACTTGCTGGGTCAAGTTCAATTGCTTCATTAAATTTTTCAATAGCTGTTTCAATATCTCCATGTTCCATAGCATCATATCCTTGTTCAATAAGCGTTGTTGGAGATTGAACTTGACTGAAAGGAATACTATCGGGACGATGTGTAATTGTTTGAATAGGTGTAGGAGTTGGCAACATCCTTTTTTTGACCTGAGGTATAATAACGAGTATGACAAAAAAAACAAGTATTGATGAAATCAATCCCCACTTTGCCCATGTCGGTAATTCTGTTGTTACTGTATTTGATGACTCAGATGGAGTTGGTATTACTTCGGGAGTAGGGGTGAGAGTAGGTGGAGGGGTTGTTGGCAATGCTTCAATTGTCAAAGCATCTTTTTTTACATGAAGAGGTTTACCATCAGGTGATGATAAATTTACTCTGTCAAACATGATTTCATAAGGTCCATTACCAATAATGTTAAAAATAATTATGGCTAAAGATCCATTTTCATTGATAGTATAATCTTTGCCTATTAACGAAGCTGCAAAGTTAATAGTACCCGTATCATGATTGACAGTATTGACAGGATTTGTTAATGAATCGGGAAAAAGTGAGCCTGGTTTAATCTGTGTTCCGACAAGTTTGTCGTTGGTATCTTGTACCGATAGCTGTTTGGGGTCATACTTCAATGTAAATTCAATACCAGATAAATTCTTCACGTTTGCTATCATCACTTCAATAAGAATAATCTCCTTATGTTTAGCATCGGGAGCAGATTCTCTTAAATATAATTTTGATTCATCATCTGTTTGCATAGAAAATGAAGTTGATGTAACAATGATAATAAGACATGCAAAGATGATAATAGGTCGTATCAATTTTAATCGAAATATCATAAGAATTATCGAGAACGATTTTTCAAAAAAGTATAAAAGTACTACAGAATTATTTTACCGCATTTTTATTGTAGTGCAAAAACTACACTTACAAATAAAAAATCACACTACCAGTGTTGCAGGGCTGTTCAAAACTTGCTTTGACATGACGAAACAAGCTTTGTCGTTCCAATTGCCAACTATCTATTTCTATGCTAAAATGCAATAAATATGACACGACTTTTTCTTTTCCTTTTCGCCATTTTTCTCATTACATATTCTCCTACATTCCATTCAAGCGATGGGCTTGCCATGTTTGCTACGGCTGAAAGTTTGGTGAGACGTGGGGCATGGGACATTGACCAAATTCGTTGGATGGATTTGCAACAGGGAACTTATGGTCAAGATGGTTTACTTTATTCACGTAAGGGCATTGGACAACCGTTATTGGCACTTCCTTTAACATGGCTTGGTCTGGTCATTCCTCAATTTGGCACGGCGACTACTACGCTTTTATTTGGCAGTATCATCACCGCCTTGACGGGGACATTAATTTTTTATTACCTCCGCCAACTTGATTATTCTGAAAATGTCAGCATCATAATTGCCTTAATGTATGGTACGGCGACATTAGCTTGGCATTATGCCAAAACGTTTTTCAGTGATACCTTAGCGGGCATGCTTCTTTTTATAACTGCTTTGGCATTGCTGAAATATTACCAGCATGGTCGTTATCGTTATCTCATTCTTGGTGGCTTAGCACTTGCATGGGCAGTTGCTACTCGTTATGCGGAGGCTATGTTTGTGCCGATATTTGGTCTGATTTTGATTGCTTATCAAATTCAAAGGAGTCCGACACCTGTCGTTTTTGGAAGACAAAAGTACGGCTTTTGCACTCCTTATTTAAGACCTCTTATTGCATTTTACATGCCTATTTTTATAGTCGGCTGTGGATTACTTATATTTAATTATCAGCGTTATGGCAATCCATTAAACACAGGCTATCTTCCCCAAGAAACATTTTCAGCCATTTGGTGGCAAGGCATTTTAGGACAGTTGATTAGTCCAGGACGAGGTTTGCTCATCTACAGCCCGATTTTAATTCTTGCCTTTTTTGGTCTAAGAAAATTTTGGCAACGGCATGCACCACACTCCAACCACAACCTTTTGAATGTGAGAGGCAAGATTGAAACAATTATTGCCTTAGCAATTATCTTAGGACATGTGCTACTTTATGGAAAATGGTTTATGTGGCATGGTGGCTTTGCTTGGGGAGCTAGGTTCATGATTGCCACCTTGCCATTTTGGATGATTTTCATAGCACCTATCATTTCTACAAGCTTTACCTCAAACATGAAAGGTTTTAAAAACCTTTCATGTTTACTCTTAATTAGCTTGTGGTTAATTAGTTTTGCCTTTCAAATTCCTACCCTTGCCCTCGATTTCGATATGTGGCAACATTATTTGGAAAAAACGGGATTGCCATTATTTGCTCCTATCACTTTTTGGCATCCAAAATATGCTCCATTGCTTGGCATGTGGCAATTTATAAATCTTGATAATTTGGATGTAGCTTGGGTTAAGAATGGAAAAATTGCAATAGGATTATTAGCCTTGTTAGTGGCAAATATGGGGATTAATTCATGGGGATTATTAAAACCCTCCTCAAAACTTGGAAATACTCAACTAATTATTCAAGTTCTCATGACAATGATTACAACTATTATGTTACTCAATCATGCTCATCAAAGCCCACCACATGAATTGCATCGGGCATTTGATAAAATCAATACACTCCATCAGATACCGCTGATTTATCATACCCCTGAAGATAGCATTTCAATTTCAGAAAGATATAAAGGGCGAGGAAAAGTGGTCGGTATCACTTCCGTTGAGCCTGATTATCTAAACCAATTTATCCAAATGCATGATTTTGTGTGGTGGCTTTCTACATACCCACATGACATTGAAACTTATCTTCAAAATCACTATGGTTTAGCACAAAAGGAAAAATATGACATTTATCAGGTCAGTTTATTTGCTAGACCAAATGGCAGACCTCGCACCGTAAATATTCAATTTGGTAAAATCATCAGTTTGCAACAGATACAACTTCCAGCCGACTTGCAGGCAAACATGCCCTTAGCCGTTAAATTGACATGGCAAAGCATGTCGCAGATTGATAAAAATTATCATGTATTTCTACATTTGCTAAACAGTCAAAATGAAATTATCAGCCAAACTGACGCACAACCTGTTCATTGGCAACGCCCAACAACGACTTGGCTACCAAATGAACCTGTCACGGATTTGCATGCCTTGTGGCTAGATGATTTACCACCCGATACCTATACTTTAATTTGTGGGTTGTATTTACCTGAAACGGGTGAGCGATTGCCAAACATCAATGGTGACGACTTCGCAGAGTTAGCTAAATTTGTGATTTCAATGCCGCTTGGGCAGACCCCACCCCTACCCTATACAGGGCTGTTCAATGCTAGTTGTAGGGGCGGGACGTACGCCCATACTATTCAGGGTTGCTTAATGCTATTTTTTGACAAGATAAATTGGAGGGTCAAAGCTTGCTTTGACATGAAAAAGCAAGTTTTGAACAGCCCCTAATAAGGGGGATGGTTAGTGTCGTTTATCTAAATCACTCTCATGAATTTGTCGAATCTTCAAAACCATGCCATGATAATATCATGATGTACGAATACACTGCAAATTTTCACCAACATACAACTACCTCAGATGGCACAGCTAGTCATGAAGAGGTTATCCAAGCAGGTATTGAAGCTGGACTTGATGTTATGATGTTTACAGACCATAATATATACCTGCCTGACAAAGAAGGATGGTATCAAGATACGCTCGTTTTGATGGGCATTGAGGTTAATGATACCAATATTAAAGAAGAAATCAATCATTATCTTTGTTTTGGCGTAGACCATGACTTAAACGAATATGCCGCCGAACCACAACGCTTGATTGATGCTGTCAATGAAATGGGTGGAATTGGGTTTATTGCTCACCCGTTTGAAAGACCTGCCCCTCATGTCAATGAACCAGCTATCCCTTGGCTTGATTGGAGTGTGGATGGATATGTGGGCATTGAAATTTGGAACTACATGTCAGAATGGAAAAGTTATTTAACCAATCACTTCACCACAGTTCGAGCCGCATTTTTTCCTGATGTTGTCATGACCAGTCCTTTTCCTGAAACCTTATCTCACTGGGATAAGTTAATGAGCAGTGGACACAAAGTGGTCGCTATTGGTAATTCTGATGCCCACTGTTTCATTCGGCATATTGGCTCATTGACCCTACATTTATTTCCTTACAAAGATTTGTTTCAGGCAATCAGAAACCATTTGCTAATGAATGAGCCGTTATCTCAAGATGTTAGCATGGCAAAGCAACAAATATTGCAAACGCTCAAATCAGGACATTGTTTTGTTGCTTATGATCACATTGAAAGTACACGTGGTTTTTATTTTATTGCTAAAACAAAACAGGAAACTTTTGTACAAGGGGATGAATTTTCCTTGCCTTACGATGGAATGATTGAGCTAATTGTCCAAACACCACATCGGGCTGAAATTCGCCTTTTAAAAGATGGTGAGTTGCGAGCAAAGGTACGAGGATGTAAACTAACTTATGCCGTTTCATCGCCTGGGGTCTATCGAGTCGAATGTTACCGTATTTTCAAAACAAAATGGAGAGGTTGGATTTACAGTAATCCGATTTATATTCGATGAAATCAAAATCAATTTGGTTAGGGTTGATATTAGTCGTATTGAGCATACCAGTTTTGCTTATTGTAAGTTGGAGATTGTGGCTTAATTTTAGATATGCTCCCAAGATATACTATCAAGTTGATGATGTTCCCAAACATGATGTTGCCATAGTATTTGGTGCAGGCTTGTATAATGGTCGTCCTTCTCATGCATTAGCAGATAGAATCGAAGTTGCTGTTGATTTATACCATGCAGGTAAAGTAAAAAAATTGTTGATGACAGGTGATAACAGTATCATTGAATATAATGAACCTGAAGCTATGCGAAAACATGCTCATGAATTAGGTGTATCAAATGAGGACATAGTGCTTGATTATGCTGGGCGACGAACTTATGACAGTTGTTACCGTGCTAAAGAAATCTTTGAAGTTGACCAGGCAATTTTAATTACTCAACGGTTTCATCAACCGCGAGCAATATATTTATGTGACCAATTAGGTATGCAAGGTGTTGGCTTTGTTGCCGATAAGCATAATTATTATCAGTGGTATCGGCTATGGTGGGAAATTCGTGAGACTTTAGCAACTTCAGCCGCCTGGTGGGATATTAATATCTCTCATCCTGTTCCGATATTAGGTGAAAAATTGCCGATTCGGTAACGGCAAGACAAGAAAGGTTTTTAAAAACCTTTCTTGTCTTAACTACAAATTAAACATATTATACCAAAAAGGATACTATTTTGAATAGAAGTAATGTAATACGTGGAATATTTTTAGGATTGCTGGCAGCCTTTTTTATCTGGCGAAGCCTGACATTGGGTGGTTGGTCTTATATTGGTTTAGCATTATTATACGGTCTGGTCACAATCTTAGTAGTAACAAATCAATTGGCAAGCAATCATCAGGGGACAGCTTTGAATATTGGAGTTAGCCTTTTTTTTCTTGATTTGGTTTTTGCTAAATTGGAATTGGCAGAAGTGGCATTGGCAATATCTGCTCAAACCAATGGGAAATATAACATTTTGGCCCACATTCCGAGCATTCATGATTGGCGTTGGGGGCAACATGGTCTTGCCTGCACGAGCGGGAGAATTTTTGCGAGCTTATGTAATTGGGCGTTCAAGCAATATTTCTAAAGTTGGTTCATTTGCTACAGTAGTTGTCGAACGTATTTTTGATGGGCTGACAATGTTATTCATTCTCCTGCTCATTGTGATATTCGGAGCAAATAATCAAATATTGAAACAAATTGGCATAGCGGCTGGAATTTTTTATGTGGTCGCATTCGTAGGAGTGATTGTCTTTATGTTACGTCAAAGTTGGTTTGAAGACATGCTTCGTCAGCTCATGACAATTTTGAATGTACCTGAAAATGTAACTGAAAAAATCCTTGATTTAATGAGCTCATTTGGTTCGGGATTAGAATCACTACGGGATGGTAAACAACTAGCTATGGTTATTATCTTGTCATTTCTAACTTGGGGACTTATTCCACTTTCATTTTGGCCTGTAATTGCTGCATTTGATTTTGGTGTGCCTGTACCATTTTTAATTCCTTTGTTAGCAATGCCTGTTATTGCACTCGGCTTGACCATACCAGGGGCACCTGCTGGCATAGGCATATTTCAATGGGCAGGAGTAGTAGCTCTTAATATCGGCTATGAAATGCTCGGCACACCATTGGTCACAGAAGCACAGCAAGCCACCGTAGCCGCAAGCATGATTTTACTTCACATTTCCCAAGTGACACCCGAAGTGTTGCTTGGAATAGTATCATTTTTTGCTGAAGGGCTGACTATGAGTGATTTGGAAGCAGGTAAGGAATTTTAAATGAACAAATCATATCCCAAAAAGTTGCCGAAAATCTAATATTTTCTATAATCAACCAAGGAATAGCTGACATTTCACGACAGGAGCATAATGGCTGTTAAAAAATTAACTGCAGAACAATTTGGGCATCTCATGGGAATCTTGGCAACAAAACGGCGTCACATACACTCAAAGAGATATTATTTTTCAAGAGGGTGACATTGGAAGTACAATGTATATTATATGGTCGGGACGCGTGGCTATTATAAAGGGGGATTTTAATAATCCATTGGTATTCGGGGAGTTTGGTCCTGGTGACATCTTTGGTGAAATGGCACTGCTGGAAAGTGAACCTCGTTCTGCTTCTATTGTTGCCTTAGACAAAGTAGATACATTAGAAATCTCGCGTCGAGGTTTTGAATGGACAATGAAACATAATCCAAGTATTGGATTTGAACTCATACGAATTCTTAGTTCTAGATTGCGGATAGCAGATAGTATCCACGAGCAGAAAGCTCACACCACACGATATCTCATAAAACAAGTTTCTCTATTGCAGATGAGAAAAGAGGAACTATTAGCACTTCAACGCCTACGACAAGAAACCATTGATTTTATTGTTCATGACTTGCGGAGCCCACTTGGCACAATTATGGGTGTCCTTAACATGTTAGAAATGGTACTCCCTGAAGATATAATTATCAAAAATAGTGAATTGCTAAGCCTAGCTACCACGAGTTGTCAGCGTATGAATTACATGGTAAGTTCTCTGCTTGATGTAGCTAAAATGGAATCAGGGCAAGCACGATTAGATTTGACAAAAACACATTTGGCTGATATTATTCATCGAGTTGCTAGGAAAGGACTGACATTATCACAACAAAAAAGTATCATTGTTGATGAAACAGTGTTAGATACGCTACCACTTATTAAGATAGATGCCGATAAAATTGAGCGTATCTTGGCAAATTTGATTGACAATGCCATTAAATATACCCTTGAGGGTAAAATGGTAACAATTGCTACAGAATTAAAAGATGACCACATTGTTGTGAAAGTGATTGACCAAGGTCCTGGTATTCCTCATAAAATGCAAAAGACCATATTTGACCGATTTGTGCAAGTTAAGGATGATAAGAAAGCCTCTTATGGCTTTGGCATAGGTTTATATTTTTGTCGTTTGACCATAGAAGCACATGGTGGCAAGATTTGGGTTGAAGATTGTGTTAATGACGAAGGTAGTTGTTTTATATTTACGTTGCCTTTAAAAACTTAGCTTTGTCATGTCAAACCAAGGTTTGATGCTCCAGAAGACGCTCCAGAAGACGCTCCAGAATCCATAGCCATGATTTCTAATCATGTAGCACAAAATTGACAAAATCTTTACTTGGATGTAGAATTAAGCCTATATATTCTTGATAAAGATAAGGAGTATACATGTATCATAAAATTATTATTGTAGGAAATCTAGGTGGCGACCCTGAGTTGCGTTACACAGCTCAAGGAGACCCTGTAACTAACATTAGTGTAGCAACTAGTAGGCGTTGGACAGGTGCTGATGGTCAGCAAGTTGATGAAATTATATGGTTTCGAGTATCTGTCTGGGGAAAACAAGCTGAATCGGCTAATCAATATCTAAGTAAAGGTCAAATGGTTTTAGTTGAAGGTGTAATGCAACCCGACAAAGCAACAGGTGGCCCTCGTACATGGGTAGGAAATGATGGACAGGTTCGGGCAAGTTATGAAATACGGGCTTTTAACGTTCGTTTTCTTGGTTCACGCACAGGTGCTGGTGGTGGTAGCGGTGGCGGTGCCGATAGTGGTGCCAATAGCAGAGGTGAGCAATCATCTTCCACACAAAAATCTTCTCAATATGACGATTTAATTGATGAAGAGGAAATACCGTTTTAATTTTTATTAGGTGATAGATGTTTGCTATGTAACATAGGTATTTTGCATGTTCTGTGAGCATGCTGGAAATCTATTCTACATGTGAGTGCCTATCACCTTATTGTGAGTGCTTTGAAAGTAGAAAAAATGACTAACCAACAAAAACAAAAGCAAATTCAAGTTCAAGTTGAACTACCCCAAAATATTGAACCAACCTATGCCAATTTTGCAATTATTTCTCATACCCTTTCGGAAATTATCATGGACATGGCTCAACTATTGCCCAATAATCCGAAGGCGAAAATACATGCACGAATTGTCATGACTCCTATGAACGCTAAACTGTTAAAACAAGCACTAGAAGATAACTTGAAAAAGTTTGAAAAGCAGTTTGGAGAAATCAAGACCC
Source organism: Anaerolineaceae bacterium 4572_78 (assembly GCA_002084875.1). GTDB lineage: Bacteria > Chloroflexota > Anaerolineae > 4572-78 > 4572-78 > 4572-78. The sequence goes on from NBMH01000082.1 coordinate 12,099, forward strand.
CTGAGTCAGGTTTTGGACAACCTCAACGGTCAATGGGGTTTAATGTAGAAAAATGACAATAAGTGTACAAAACATAGTTGAGACAATTAAAGAAAATTTCACCTCAAAAGCAGAAGTGCGTGACCGTACCTTGAGACGCTCACGGGAACTGATAGCACATTGTGCCAATACTATTCGAGCTGTTCATCGTCATGAATATAAAAAAGCGATTGAGTTGCTAAAGTCTGCCGATAACATTGCCACATCAATGGTTTGGCAGAATCGGTGGGCGAGCTTCGCCGTTATACTCTTGATTCTTTACGTCAGGGAGATATACAAACCAGTCAACGTGCCTTAGAACAGATCGATGAAATTTATACATGTCTTATCACAGTTGATTTTCCTTCCGCCATCACCAGCAACCTTAGACGCAAGACCGATGTGGCTCGTTCAATCCTAGAACGAACACGCGGTGACGTAACTACAGCTGTTCGACAAGAATCCATGAAAAAAGTTATCATGGCATTTGAGAAACGAGTTGCAAAGTTAGAGACATGAAATTAGAAATTCAATTTTTCGGAAATTGAATTTCTAAGAACAAAAATATGAGCGATACCGTTACAGCACCAACAGTACCTGATATTGATATTGACATAGGACTAGAATTTGTGGTCATGGGGGATGAAGAACGGGAACATCCTTTTCGAGTCATCATCCACAATGATGATGTAACCCCAATGGATTTTGTAATCAAAGTATTGATGAATTTTTTTGACCTCCCATTCCGAAAAGCAATCATTGTCATGTACAAAGCTCATCGGAGTGGTCAGGCACTAGTAACGGTTTTGCCTTATCATAAAGCCCATGACAAAGTATATAATGCTCAATCTGCGGCTCGTCAATTTGGCTATCCTCTCTCTTTTACTCTTGAACCCGAAGATGCTATATAAAAAATATTCAAATTGAATTATACTTCTCGTTTTATCCTACGACTTACTCCTTTTGTTCTTTTTCTTGGTTTGGATGGATTTTCGCCTAAATATCTTGGGATAAGAATCTATCGCATCTTGAAAGAACAAAGTAAAATCCTTTCGCAAAGTTAGTACGCATATATGTTAAGTGTATCAATGGAAACAAAATCAAAGTTATCATCGTTGAAATATTATATGAAAAATGATAAAATTTAATCAACATATTGATATTATAGGAGCAATGCTCCAGTCATGTACACATTTTTTGTTGGAATGACAACGCTTGTTTTGTTAGGAGCGACAACGATTTTGTCACGGAGGTTTTATTATGCAAACTTTAACTAATCGTAACACATCTAATTTTTTCGGCAGACATGTAGTCAATTATACAAAAGTATTAGATGATTCAGACCCAATGACAGCCTGGGGATATCTGATTGCTCTAAATCTAGCAGAAGTTCTCACCACATTTGTTGAGCCAATGCTCGGATTGTTTGCCCATAGTATTTTACTTATTATTTTATTCATTCATGCTTCAATGCGGCATCATCATCCTTTTCGACGACTATTACTTGTCCTAACTATTGCTCCTCTTATTCGGATACTTAGTTTTACCTTACCATTTGGAGCTTTTTCAGCTGTTAACGGCTATTTAGTAACAGCAATTCCTCTAGGAATCGCCGCATTTTGGATTATGTACACCCTGAAATTAAGCAAACGAGCGATTGGTTTTAATTGGCACAATTTACATTGGCAAGTGTTGATTGGTTTAACAGGAATCATCATCGGGGGTATTGAATATTACATTTTGAAACCTCAACCAATTGTGGAAACATCAAACTGGTTTAGTGTTATCTTGGCAGTATTAATCTTATTCATGGCTACTGGCTTTGTGGAGGAATTTATTTTTCGAGGGCTTTTGCAACGAGTCGCAGTTGATACGCTCGGAAACTCAGGGATTGTGTTTGTAGCGTTGTTGTTTACATTTTTTCATATCGGCTATAAATCACTTGCCATTTTAGCTTTAATTTTTGCGGTAGCCTTATATTTTGGGATAGTCGTATCCCAAACACGAAGTATCTTAGGAGTTATTCTAGCACATGGTACAACTAATATCACACTTTTCTTGGTATTACCTGCTATTTTTATCACAACACTACCAAACATACCTATTCAACCAGAAATACCTATTATACCAATTGAAATAACATTTACACCTGAACCGATTATGCCTACAATTACAACAACAATTATTCCACATGATACGGTTGTGATACCAGTTAGCACGACAGATGAACTGACAGAATCAATTGTAACACCCGAACCGACTAGCACACCAATAATATTACATGAAATAGTCTTACCGACAATTGAAGTGCCTTTGTCACCATTGAATCCACCAATTCACAAACCGACATATACACCAACACCCACTATTGAACCGATAGAACTGTTACCAACTGCAACCACTGTAATCTGTGAACTATCACCACCTACTAAATGGGTACAATATATTGTGCAGAAAAGCGATACACTTTTTGGCTTAGCAATGAAAACAAACACAACTGTTGAACGAATTATGCAAGTTAATTGTTTAGTTAATATAAATATTAAAATAGGAATGACGCTTTATTTACCAGCTATACCCGCTACGCCAACTGATGTACCAACATTGGCAACAACATCTACACCAATCGCAACACCGACTATCTATCCAACGGCAACACATAATTCGCCAGTTTCACCAACAATAACACCGCATGTACCTGATGATATGGCTACCCCAACCTCCACACCTCCCAGATAATTTTTTGATGGTAGTCGTAAACATGTGATGATAGAGGAGTCCGTAATTTTTTACGGGCTCCTTATTTTTGTTTCATCACTACCATATTACTGGGGCTGTTCAATGCTAGTTGTAGGGGTGTAGGCTATACGCCCTTACTATACGATTTGCCAAATAACAAAAAATACTGTATATTTTGTTATACTAAAAATCGGTTAGACCAGTTAGACCTGTCAGGTTTTTAAAAACCTGACAGGTCTGGATCCAAAATGTTACTTGTTTCAGTTTGTTCTTACATAACAAAACTAATTCCATTATGGCTACTTTTACTAGCCCCACCTCTTCTATTTCCAAATCCCATTAGGTCAATTGCACTCTTTGGATTACCGTCCATAATGCTATTGCAAAAGTGGCAAAATGGATATTTCATGCGACGCACTCGGCTGGATTGGGCAATTTTTTTCATGCTTGTTATGACATTAGTCTCCATGTATGCCACATTTTCAATTGAGTTTAGTTTAGCAAAGTTATGCGGACTTCTTTTTCACATCGTTGTTTTTTATGCTGTTGTCGAGACTGTTCAAACAAAACAAGGATTTATGCATTCCCTCGTTCTTTATTTTATGTTAGGCATAGCTGTGGCAGGTTTAGGATTGATTAGCACAAAATGGCTTTTTAAGATTCCATTCATCAACGACATTACTCAACAATTACCGCTTGTTATTCAAGGTATACCAGGTGCAGAGACAGGAATTAGTCCCAATCAGTTGGCAGGAACATTGATTTGGTTTTTCCCACTACAGTTAAGTTTGTTGCTATGTAAACAAACCACAGAGGTATGGAACGACAATACTTACTGTGTCATGGAACGACAACAATGGTTTTGTCATACGGTCTTCAAAAAATTCTGTAGGCTGACAAAACCGTTTTTAATTATTGCCTTTAGCCTAACAATATTCACTTTTATTCTAACCCAATCACGTGGCGGATGGGTAGGTGGCTTGGTGGCTATGGCATTTTTAGGAGCTATCACAAACAAATATATTCGTGGATTTGTTGTGGTATGTATTGTTGCATTTATTGTAGGAAGTAGCATAATTGGTTGGACTACCGTAGGAAATTTATTGGTGAGTGATAGCACAGAAGCAGTGGTCGGTAATTTCAATTCACTTGGTTTTCGTATGGAAGTATGGCGAGTAGCTTTGCAGGGTATCGCCGATTTTCCATTTACTGGCATGGGATTGGGAACATTTCGTGAAGTGGCACGAGTCCTGTATCCGCTCAATGTTCAACCTGATTATGACATTGCACATGCTCACAATCATTTTTTGCAGACTGCCCTCGATTTGGGAATAGTGGGTTTAATCGCTTACACCGCCATGTGGATATATTCAGGCTACATGCTTTTTCACACTCTGCGGCATGGTCAAGACCCATTTTTGCAAGCAATTGCTCGCGGCACTGCTAGTGGATTGGTCGGTTATTTTGTTTATGGGCTAACTGATACCATTGCTTTAGGAGCAAAACCAAGTCTATTTTTGTGGTGGTTATTTGCCTTTAGCGTTGGGCTGTATAGTATCAATAGAATTGAAGAAACAAAGCTTTAGCTCTAATATCACAAACCTGAAAATCTGTCGCTCCAATTTTGTATCATGCTTTCTGCCCATACGGCATCTTTTTTTAATAAACGTGGTATGGGAGGCTTGCCGTAATTAATCTGACGATGATAATATCCCTTAACATAAATGTCATGTAAAATTTCATTCAACGACAAGATTGGTTCAGGGTCTTCGGGATATAACGGAATAGGTATATCAGGGATGGATTGACGAACACTAAATAGATATACATCAGTTTGAGGACGGTCGTCGGCACGACTAACAAGAATACGATAATGATTTTCTTTAGTGACCTGCATAGGTAATGGTTTTCCTTTGCGTAATAGGTCAATTTCTACCAAGTTAGTCATGCTACTTAGAACATTATGTCGTTTTTCAAGGTATTGCTTACGCCCATGCCCGACTTTATTAGCAGGTGATATAATTTCAATTACCGTTATGACCTCATGATTCCCTGCCCAGCGAACAGTCAAATAGCGATGAATATGACTTTTGGGGATTGATAGTATTGCAACCATCGGTTTAGTTTTTGTCATGACAGCCGTACCACCTGATGTAATAGGCAAATTTTTTGGTTGGGATATTACAAACACATCAGGTTTACCCACTGTTTCATCAGCAGCGTTGCCATTACTTGATGAAAGTGATAAAAAGTTTAGTTGCTCAATTTTAACATAGTAATTTGGTCCGACTTTTGCTACTAAATTGCGTCTAACATCTGCAATTAAATCCATGTGAATTTCATTCCAAATACCTTTTTGTTCCAAATACGGATCCATACCCGGAAATGGCGTTTTCATAAAAACCTCCTAAATTAACCTCATCAACTGATACATGGACATCATCAAGACTAAATTCGGCAACTACTCTATCGGCATCAGTGATTATGCGGACAAATCGCTTTTGCGTCAATCCAAAAAGTAAATGTAAATCGTCGCCATGCGTAATTTGCAAAAAGCTATCGCGAATTTCACCCGCTGGTAAGTCATTGAGTGACAAATCTTTGTTTGACATGTCAAAGCAAGCTTTGACGCTCCAAGTTTTGTCGCTCCATAGTTTATCAGGTAATTCTATTTCAAGTTCTTCACGACGATGAATAATACCCTTTCCTTTGTTTAATCCTTTAAGGGTAAATTTTATCTTTTTACCATCATCACGAATACGACAAGCATAACCTGCCTGTAAAATTAGTCGTTCTGACGTGTCAAAATAATAGTCATGGACATTTTTTATTTTACCTGTTGAAATAGTATATCCAGCTAGAGTCTGACTCGTTTTTAATTGTTGAAATATGTCTGGGTCGTCTAATACAAATTTTGCCTCAATTTCCATAGATATTGTCCTTTATAGTACAGACAAGATGTCCGTACTACGGTGTATTTAATGGTAATTATTCACTCCCCCTCGTTAGTAGACCCCACTCCCGACCCCTCCCCTACAAGGAGAGGGG
>NBMH01000005.1 GCA_002084875.1 Anaerolineaceae bacterium 4572_78
TCCATGCCCATCAAAGCAAGTTGCTAACTTATTCAAAATATTAAGTTGAAACATGATGCGGTCGGCAATTGCCGAATTAAACGATTCTCCCTCTAAAATAGTCGAGACTGACTCGAAAAATACCAATTTGGGAAAATCAACTTTTGCTCGTTGTAGTAGTTCTATCCAAGATTGGATGGGGGCTTGTTGCAATTTGAGATATGCCGCTAATTCCTCAACTTCCCAGAAATTTGACACGGGAATTATTATTTCATCATCGGTTTTATCCCATACCACATGAATTGGGTTTCGTTCAAAATTTGATGGAGAATGAGGCGAATAATATTTCGTTGACGTGTCAAGTTTATCGCCCGAGTAAAGGGCATATCATCAAAAACATGGTAGTTAATAATTTCCCGTTTGCAAGTGAGTCGCAATCCAAACTTCTCGACCAAGTTTTTGCATGCATTCATAGTTTGCAAAGCGGGCAGAAAATCGGATACGCCATGAAACTGATTATGAAGTGATAGCTCATTGAAAAATATTGCCATGCTATTATCCCCACCCAATCAAAAAATTAGTGTCTTTATCAAACTGGTCAAAGAAATTTTCGGGCCATTCACTTAAATTGCCTGCAATATCAATTAAAGGTGAAATGACTTGGCTCTTATTCTGATGGGATTTTATATCAGGACGAGGTTGGAAGAAATGTAGGGCAACTTCATCGGGTTTAATAACCTGTTTTTTGACTGCTCGCCGAATCCCATTAAGTATATGGTCGCTGTGAGTTTCTAAAATTATTTGCAAGCCCGCCGAAGCACATTTCGCTAAAAATTCACCCATTTCGGCTTGACCTGAAGGATGCAAATGCGATTCTGGATTCTCAATTAATATCAAATCATTCATCTTTGCTCCCAAACAAGCAGCTAATATCGGCAAGGTATGCGTCAAACCATAACCAACATTTTGTGGGCGGTGAAAATCAGTGGCATCGCTAGTACGAATGCCCATTGTTACCAAATTGGCGTTCCGAACAGCTTGAATAACAAATCTTGTGCCAGGAAAAAAATGACGCATCCAAGCCTCTGTTTGGCGTTGCAGCTGAGGGGGGGCATCCTTTCGTAGTAGGTCGGGAATGGGTTTTTCATCGGCGAAATATTCCAAAAACCATGGGGTGCGTTCCCCACGTAAACCAACAGTTATGTGTCGTCCTGAACTTCCTTTTGAATAGGTTTCCTGTGGTCCGATACGGTCTGAGCTAATATAAGTTAAGCGAGCAATGGTATCAGTAAACGGTTTGGCATGTGTGGCATTATTGAATAATTCTAGCGGTAAAAGGCATTGCATCAATGCCGTATCATTTTCCAAATAATCGGTTTTTATAATTTGCCATGCATCAGCCTCACGCCATGTGATATTTTTGATTGGCACAGATAAAGCAAAATGGTCTTCGGCATGCAGTGTCCATGTACATTCTACTGTGTCACTATCAAGACCAATCATAAAATCACGCCGCCCAGTGATTTTGTCAATGACATCACTTGCCGCCCCTAAAGTAGCTAAATCACCGTTAAGTAGCAGGGATTTGCTCCGTTCATTTTCAGCAATGGTTTGATGTAACAAAGCAAATGATTGCAAGATGGTCGATTTGCCGGTGGCATTTGTGCCAGAAAGCATGGTCAAAGGAGCAAGTTGCAATTGCAATTTTTTGAAGCATTTGAAATGTTCGAACCTGATTTTTGTGAACATGATTATAATTCCTGAAATACCTTTTCTGCTTCTCCAAAACGATTTTTCACACGTCGGGTATCATTTGTACCTGATGTTATAGAACTGTAAAACACCTCATTATTCATTAATCCAAAGAACAAGTTTTGCATTTGCTTGGTGTTATTCTGAGCAAATTCATTCTCATAGCGAGTCATCAACACCGAAAAAACATCAAACAGGGCAGCGTTAATTACGCTACGGCGTTTATTAAAGGTGGTGTGTTTCCGAAAAGCATGCTTCTCAAAAATAGTATAATTATTTTGCATGCTCATTTGGAATTTTTGTCCAAGTTCGTCCAACTCCACTTCAGTCATTTGATTCATGTGTTTTAGTGTTTTTGCCAAAAAGGCATCCATATCACCCCGATAATAGTCTGTTCCAAGTAGATGTCCCATAAATAGACAGTTCCGCATTTGCTGTCTTGTGAGCGGAACGCCACCATTCACTCGTTCAAAAATATCAAGTTTTGCCCGTTCGGGTACTTTTGAATCGATAATATATAATGTCAACTGTGTATCTTCCAGCCGATTTTGTAATTTTGGAATCAGGTCATCAAACATTTTACCCTCATGGGAAGGACTTGTTTTTTCTAATCCCTTCAAAGCAAATTCATTGTTTAGATAACGGTTAAATGTGGTTAATCGTTGCAGACCATCAACGACCACAATGTTTCCGTTATCCGTTTCCGCCAAATAAAATACGGGCAAGGGGATACGCATCAGCATGGATTCAATCAGCCGACTCTGTTTTTTTTCGTCCCATACAAAATCCCGTTGAAAGTCAGGGTCTAAAATAAAATTCCCTTGCTTAATCCGCCGAATTATCTCATAAACTGTCCTATTGTCGGTGCGAATAAGGACACTGTCTATAGGATATTCCTCTTCAACATCTCCAAATGCATCATTCAAACCTTCTGGCTCTTCATAGTTAGATTCTTGATTGTGGTTATTCATTTATTTATTCCTCAGAGAAAACTAATTTTGCAAATTTATTCAAAAAGTAGTATATACGAAATTAAATAAAATAACAAAGTTCAGATGCGAACATGGTAATTATTCACACCCCCATCGTGAGTTGACCCTAACCCCCGCCCCTTCTCCTGCGGGCATGGCGATGCTCCGTGCATGAGCGATTGCTAGGGCTATTCAATGCTGTTTTCAAAATCGCTACCATTTTTTTGACATATATTTTTTTAATTATAAAATTAGATTTCTAAACTATAATAACAATCTAATTAAGATTCAACCTAATGATTACCTTAGCTGATTTACTACAGGCAACAAATGGCAAATTATATAACCGACAAGCAATAACGTTCAACGATTTTGCTTATGATTCACGTCGAACCCAAGCAAATCAAATCTTTATTGCGGTACAGACTCCCAAAGGAGATGGACATCATTACATCAACGAATCCATTTCCGCAGGATGCACTGGTGTGTTATGCCAGCATGTCAAGTCATACCCCGTTACCACAATCGTTGTTCCCGACACAAAACAAGCATTGCTCGATTATGCTCGTTTTATATTACGAAAATATCAAATACCTGTCGTCGGCGTGACTGGCTCGAATGGAAAAAGCACAACCAAAGAAGTTATTGCAACTGTCCTACAAAATCGGTTTCATGTCTTTAAAAACTTTGCTAGTTACAATGGGCGTTATGGCTTGCCGATAGCACTTGGCAAGTTGACTGTCGAGCATGAGGTCGCCGTTCTAGAAATGGCAAGCGACCATTTTGGTGAGATTGCCGAAATGACAGCTTTAGTTCGTCCCAAAGTTGGAATCATCACTAATATCAGTCATACCCATTTGGCATGGCTAGGCAGTGTTGAAAATGTGGCTTTGGAAAAGGGATGTTTGTTAGAGAGATTGCATCCTGATGGTACTGCCATTTTGAATAGTGATGATGAACAGGTTATGGCTCTTGCCGAAAAACTGGATTTATCAAAAGCGTTAATAACTTATGGCTTTTCACCTCAAGCCGATTTACGCTTGCTGGATTTTTCACTGTACGAAGATAGCACTCATTTTTACATGTCTTATAAAGGGCAAACCTATCGCGGGCTAACCAAGCTACTCGGAAAACATCAACTTTATGCCGTTTTAGCAGGAATTGCCACTGGACTTGTTTACGAGATTCCAATTCATGAGGCACTCGAATCGATAGCTCAACTTGAAGGCTTGCCGAGCAGATTGAAGGCACTTAGAGGCAAAAACGACAGTCTCATTTTAGACGATACCTTTAATGCCAGTCCTGCTTCGATGCGAGCCGCAATCGACACTCTTGTCGAAATTGGTCGAGAAAACAAAATTGCGGTGCTAGGTAAGATGGCAGATTTAGGACATGATGAACATCGATTTCATGTCGAATTGGGGCAGTATGTGGCAAACAAAGTTGATAGCTTGATTACATTCGGCAAAATAGGACAAACAATCGCCGACGGTGCAAGGCAAGCAGGATTCTCCGCCGAACATATCCATGTAACTTATACCCCCGCCGATGCCATCCAAACTATCTTAACTCACCAACTCACGAATTCCCATGCCACCGTTTTGCTCAAAGGAAGTGCCGAGTCTCGTTTAGAGCGTGTCGTTAAAGGCATCTTGGCAAATCCCGACCATGACCAATACAAATTAGCCCGTAGCGAGCCTGGCTGGGAGCATGTTCAAATTGATTTACCTGATAGACCCACATGGGTAGAGATTGATTTGGAGGCGTTGCGAAAAAATGTGCGGTGCTTGGCAAAATTAGCAAAGCCTGCTAAATTGATGGCGGTATTGAAAGCGGATGGCTACGGACATGGAGCTATCAAAACTGCCCGAATTGCCTTGAAAAATGGAGCCACATGGTTAGCCGTAGCCACGTTAGGCGAAGGGATTATCTTGCGAGAGTCAGGAGTTACGGCACCGATTTTGATACTTGGTTATTTGCCCGCATGGCAAGCAAGCGAGGCTATTCGATACGATATTCGAGTCACCGTTTTTAATCGTCACATTTTGCATGCACTCGACGAATCGGCTCAACGTCTCCAGAAAAAAGCACGAGTTCATGTCAAAGTGGATACGGGCATGGGACGATTGGGACTTCTACCACACGAAGTCGTATCGTTCATTGCTCAATCTCAATTCTCACATGTCGAAATTGAGGGATTATTTACTCATTTTGGGCGAGCAGATGATACTAACTTACATGCTACAAAAGAACAGTTAGGCATTTTTCGACGGATTATCGATGAATTGAAAACTTCACATTTATGTCCTCCCATCATCCATGCGGCAAATACAGCTGCTCTGCTCAATTTTCCTGAAAGCCGCTTTGACATGGTGCGTTCTGGAATCGGCTTATACGGTTTGGCACCATCCCCCGAAACGCCGATTCCTCCCGAAATGAAACCTGTGTTGAGTTTTAAGACTACTATCGCCCAAGTGAAAATATTTCCTGCTGACAGCCCGATTGGTTATGGAGCAGATTATCATACCCAAACGGAAGAAAAAATCGCCATTATTCCCGTCGGATATGCAGATGGATTTCGACGGTCGCCGCACACATGGGTTGAAGTATTGGTAAAAGGAAAACGCTCGCCCATTGTCGGTCGTGTCAGCATGGACCAATCAGCGATTAACATCAGCCATATTCCAAATGTACAACAAGGTGATATAGTAGTTTTAATCGGCAAGCAAGGAAATGAAGTAATTACTGTCGAAGAAGTGGCAAAAAGGTTAGGAACAATTAATTATGAAGTGGTCAGTCAGATTTTAGCTCGTGTGCCGCGGGTAAGCTAGAGTTTTTATTATGAAAAAATATAACCCTATCCAACTTGAACTTTACAAAGGTCGTTTTTCAGCGATTGCAGAAGAAATGGGTGAAGTATTGCGGCGGGTGGCTTACTCACCCAATATCAAAGAACGCCTCGATTTTTCATGTGCATTCTTCAATACTACAGGCGAGATAATTGCCCAAGCGGCTCATATCCCAGTGCATTTGGGAGCTATGCCTATTTCTGTAAAAACTGTCATGGAACAGCTAACATTTGAGATAGGTGATGTGGTCATTCTCAATGACCCATACTCTGGAGGAAGTCATTTGCCTGATATCACGATAATTTCTCCTGTCTTTGATGATGCGGAATTATTTGGTTTCGTAGCGACGCGTGCTCACCATGCAGATGTGGGAGGCATGTCGCCTGGTTCAATGCCCAACTCGCGAGAAATATTCCAAGAAGGGATAATTATTCCACCTGTTAAGTTAATAGAGCAAGGTGAAATCAATCAAAGCATAATGCGTTTGATTTTAGCCAATGTTCGTACTCCCAATGAACGGACAGGGGATTTACATGCTCAAATTGCGGCTAATCAACGTGGTGTGGAACGTTTGATAGCTACCATAAAACGCTATGGCAAAACCGAAGTTACATATTACATGGAGGGTTTGTTAGAATACTCTGAACATACCACTCGTTCTCTGCTGGCTGATTTTCCCGATGGCAAATATACATTCCATGATTTTATGGATAATGATGGAGTTGACCCTGAACCGATTAAAATTGCGGTAACGATTACAATTGAAGGAGATGAGGCAATCGTTGATTTTAATGGTTCATCTCCCCAAGTAAAAGGTAGCGTTAATGCCGTTTATGCCGTAACATTGTCGGCTGTTTATTATGTGTTCAGGGCATTGATTGGACTGGATATTCCCTCGAATAGCGGATGTGTGGCACCGATTACGGTGATTGCTCCCGAAGGTACTATCGTTAATGCTCAATCTCCAGCTGCAGTGGTTGGGGGAAATGTGGAAACATCACAACGAATTACAGATGTATTACTCGGAGCATTGGCTCAAGCATGTCCCGATAAAATTCCAGCCGCTTCGCAGGGGACAATGAACAATGTTACGATTGGAGGCTGGAATCCCGAATACCAACAACCATTTACATATTATGAAACTATCGGTGGTGGGATGGGAGCAAGTGCGAATCAATCAGGAACGAGTGCCATTCACAGCCACATGACAAATACCCGTAATACTCCCATTGAGGCACTTGAATATGCATATCCATTTCGCATGCAACGTTATGCTATTCGACATGGTTCGGGTGGCAAAGGGAAAAAACGAGGTGGGGATGGCATCATTCGAGAAATGGAATTACTTACTGAATCTACAGTCACCCTTTTGACAGAGCGTCGTCGTTTTTCTCCTTATGGTTTGAACGATGGAAAAGTGGGACAAGTGGGATATAATATTTTAATTCGCAATGGAGAACGGATTGAGTTGCCTGCTAAAACTTCACTGATTTTTCATGCAGGAGATAGACTGTTGATTGAAACACCTGGCGGAGGTGGATATGGAACGACAAAGCTTCTTTAAGCTAGACCTGACAGGTTTCTGAAAACCTGTCAGCAGGTCTGACCATTGCCTAGGCCTGTTCAATGCTAGTTGTAGGGGCGTATGGCCATACGCCCTTACTGTTAGGGCTGTTCAAAACTTGCTTTGACGCTCCAGACAATCCAAACGCTCCAAATAGTGAATTTACGGGCTAGATTCCATAAAAATACAACAACTTGACGATTTATCATTTATTGATTATAATGCGTTAGAAAAATAATTTCAAATTATATAATTGAGGAAAAAATATTATGGCTGTATTTAAAGATGTTGAACAACTTTACGAATGTATTGGGGAATTAATGGCTCGTGGACAAGTCCATGAAACTGTTGGTCCCAAAATCGGTAAGTCGAAGCAGATTATTCGGTTTAAGTATACAAATCCCGATAGTCAAATAACGATTGATGCTACGGGAAGTCCGAATAAGCCAGGTACACATTTTGATTTAATACTTGGTGATTGTGACTTGAAACCTGATATTATGCTTTCAAGTACGGCGGATGTGGCTCATCGATTTTGGCATGGCAAAATTAATTTGATTAAAGCACTTACCAAACGGGAAGTGTCTTTGAAGGGTTCTAAAACAAAAGTTATAAGGCTGTTACCTGCTATCACACCAATGTTTAAGGTATATCCTATAGTGTTAAAAGATAAGGGATATAATCATTTGATTATTAAGAAGTAGGTCAGATGAATATGAGATTTTTACTCACACGAGGTAATGGTCAAACAAGAAAGGTTTTTAAAAACCTTTCTTGTTTTAACCATTACAGGTTTCCATACCTGATGAAATAGCCCCCAAACCCTCCAGGTCTTTCTCCTTGTGGGGGAGGGGTTAGGAGTTGAGTTAAAGGTAACTCGTATAATTAATTTACCTTGTTTTGATTTTGGTGGTGAAGTGATTTTGTGGTAGAATAATTGTAGGATAATTTTATATCAGATTGTGAGGTTATAATGCAAACATTGCATTTTGATGAAAAGGTAAACAGTAATGGCATAGTTACACTGGCAGGATTACCGCCTTTAGCTCAAGTCGCCATTGTCGTTATAAACACTGAATCACTTGATTTGCAGGAAATTGTACAACAATGGATAACTAAGATGAAAGAACATCCATTTTCTCAAATGAGTCGAGAAGGAATTTTGGAACAATTACGGCAAAGTCGTGAGAAGATTTATGAAGAAGATTATGGATACAGACATGCGAATTAGTTTAGATACTAATGTTTGGATATTTGGACTCGTAGAGTACAATAAATATTGTCGTAAAATTCTGATGAATTTGTCGCATTTTCAAGTGATTGTTCCCATTCAAGTTCTCAAAGAATTAAACAACAATTTGTCCAAGGAGTTTCTGGATTATTTCTATCAACTTGTTATAAAACCTTATGTTCAACTTGATTATGAAAAAGTGCCTGATGTCTACATCACCATGTTTGAATCAAAAGACTTGAAAAAAGGTGATGCAATTATTGGAGCTTTTGCTGAATGGCGAAAAGTAGATATGATAGTTTCAGATAATCGAGATTTTTTGAGAGGATTATCAGAAGAATATTATTTTAGGGTCATGGCACCTCAAAAATTTTGTGAGAGTTTCAATTTATGTTATTAGTGTTATATTTTAAAAAGGAGAATTATAAATGCAAATACCAAGTTTATTGCTCAAAAAACTTTATAATTTTGGTAGTCTAAAAAACAAGGAAAATGGGGTTCAGTTTTCAATTAAAAATCGGTTTCCCGATGCTACATTTACCGAACTGATTAGTCTCAAAATAGATGATGGTTCGGTTTCATTAGATGATATTTCGCTTGATTTGAATGGTGGCGGGCAATTGTCCCCAAGTCAAATCACGCCAGAGAACCCACTGACATTTTCATCTCAAATGACGGTCGGTATTTTAATGAAAACACCTGCTTTGTCCAAAGGTAAACATAAGATTGAAATTGCATTTGGTACTACAGAGTTTGGTGAATTAAATTTTGATGTGACGGATGCTATTCGAGAATCTTATGAGCGTCCCAATCGCATTCCACGCGATTCCAAAGATAATTACTCAAACGAAGTAATCAAGGCACGTCAAGACTTCATTCATGAATTTACAGGGAAAAAGCTAGAGCATATTCCTCATTATTCATTTGACGCACATGATGTAGAAGGAAATTGTGAGAATTTCACAGGTGTCGCACAGATACCGATTGGCTTTGCGGGACCCATAAAAATGAATGGTGAGCATGCACAAGGTGATTTTCTAGTCCCGTTGGCGACAGCAGAAGGAACATTAGTTGCCTCATATAATCGCGGCATAAAAGTACTCAACCTATGTGGTGGGGTAAAATGCACAGTTGTCGTAGACGTAATGCAACGGGCACCCGTTTTTGTCTTTTCCGATGCCCGCGAAGGACGTGAGTTTGTGAAATGGGTTAAGGAAAATACCGACAAAATCACTGAAGAAGCAGAAGCCACCTCAAGCATAGCGAAGTTGAAATATATTGATTCCTATATGTCAAACAAATTTGTCTATCTTCGTTTCAACTATTCCACAGGAGATGCGGCAGGTCAAAACATGGTTGGGCGAGCTACATTTGCGGCATGTAGTTGGATTTTAGATAACTACAAAGGCATTGAACATTTTTATCTGGAATCGAATTTTGCCACCGATAAAAAAGCCTCTCAAATCAACATCATGCGGACACGCGGCAAGCGAGTTACAGCAGAAGCGTATCTCAAGCGTGATGTGCTTGTCCAGCACATGCGAGTTGAACCTGAAAGCCTTCATTACCATTCCAGTATTTCTAATTTAGGAGCATTTATATCGGGAGCGAATAATAATGGGGCTCATTCAGCCAATGGCATCACCGCCATGTTCGTAGCTACAGGACAGGATGTAGCAAACGTGTCAGAATCTTCGGCAGGTATTTTGTATACGGAGATGATGCCTAATCGTGATTTGTATATCTCGCTCACTATTCCTTCCCTGATTGTGGCTACTTATGGTGGTGGAACAGGGTTGGCAACGCAACGAGAAAGTTTGGAACTTCTTGGTTGTTATGGAAAAGGCAAGGTATACAAACTAGCAGAAATCATTGCTGGGGTAGCATTAGCCGGTGAAGTTTCACTCGGTTCAGCTATTTCATCATCTGACTGGGTATCAAGCCATGAACAATATGGACGAAACCGTTAAGTTCTTTATATATATACTTGTGAAGGTCATAAAGTAACATTTTGTACCAAGACCTGACAGGTTTCTAAAAACCTGTCAGGTCTAACCAAAGAACCTTGGATGCTCTAGCAATAACGCTCCAGTAAGATATCTTCATGAAAATGTTACTTTGTGCCCGTTTTTAGTATACATTCTACCATCTTCAAGCCCGCCCCATAGCCCACTCCCAGAGGATGGGGGAACAAAGAGATGCCCCTCTCCCACGAGGGGGAGGGGATGGGGTGGGGGGCTGAAAAAAGGCACAAATGCGAAGAACAAGATTAATCATCTTAATGTTAGTAACAATGTTTTTACTTGGTTTAACAGGGGTTGCCATGTATTTTTATTGGTTCTCTGATTCTTCTGCTGAACCGACATCAGATTTGCCCCAAACCGAAGTTTCTACGGAAATTGCAAGCTTATCTGAAGAGTCTGTTTTGCCTAACGATACACCTGTCACAATCCAGACTCCGCTTATATCGACACCGACAAATACACCTATTCCAACACCGACTCCGACTCCAAGAAAAACAAATACTCCTGTGCCAACTCCGACCCCGACAAATACATTTATTCCACCTACTAATACTCCTGTCGGCACGGCAACACCTGCTCTAGCCACAGCGACTCCTTTGCCTCCAGTGGCGATAATATTTCCTGAAAAAGGAGCCGTTGTTACACGTGGGGCTACCGTTGAAATTATCGCCCAAGTTAATTTTGATACAACAGAATATATCAAATTCGACATATTCACATTTTCTCCTGTTCGCCCTTCCATTGAATATTTGGTAGACACACGCATGCCTGCTACATATCCGCAACCGATTGCCCGCTGGGATACATCTGTTTTTAATACAGACGATGGCAAAGGTTGGACAGGTGCAGGCTTAGAAATACGATTGGTAAAAGCAGATGGGAATTATATCAAAGCGGAATATACTTATGTGTATCTTCAAGATTAAGCTATGCACTTACTACAATCCCCTCATTGGTGTACATTCAAATCACAATTTGACTGGTCATGTGAAACAATTGATTTAATGGGCAGTCAGCATGCCACCTGTGTTTTATTTCGGCAATTACCATTAGGATTTAACATTGCCTATATTCCAAAAGGTCCCGTTATCGATTGGCAAGATACATCGGCAGTTCGACTTGCCTTGAATGACTTAAAGCAATTTGCACGTAGGAAAAGAACGATATTTTTGAGAATAGAGCCAGATGCACCTTATCATCATTCAATCGAACAACATTTTTTGAAAACTGGATTTGTCATAGGCAAAGCAATCCAACCCACCACCACAATTGTTATTGACATTACCCCATCGGAAAATACTATTTTAGCCGCCATGAAATCCAAGACGCGGTATAACATTCGGTTGGCAAGTAGAAAAGGGATTACAGTTCGCATGGGAAATGGAGCTGACATCCCACAATTTCACATGCTAAGTCAAATTACGGCTGAACGAGATGGCTTTGCTATTCATTCACTCCTCTATTATCAAAAAGTGTTTGGGCAGTTTCCAAGCGAAAATCGAGCATTGCTCATGGCTGAATATCAGGGGGAATGTTTGGCTAGTTTGATGGTATTTGCATGGCATGGCAAAGCATATTATCTATACGGGGCTTCGAGTAATGCCTACCGCAACAAAATGCCAACTTATTTATTACAATGGGAAGCAATCAAATGGGCAAAGTCAAACGGATGCCATGCTTATGATTTATGGGGCATTCCCGATGAAAACCCTGAAACTTTAGAGGCAGAATTTCAAAATCGTAGTGATGGCTTGTGGGGCATATATCGTTTTAAGCGCGGCTTTGGCGGTCAGATTGTGCAAAGTGTGGGAGCTTATGACCATGTGTATAGTTCGGTGCTTTATTTTTTATTTAAGCAGTTAAAATCAAAGACCTGACAGGTCTTCTTTTTGAGCTGTACCATTTCTACTAAGATTACTTCCATCGTTACACCAGCTTTCTTTTTAGTTTCATTTGCCAAATCTTACTATGTCTGGCATAATTACATCAATTTTAACATAAAAATGAGGTTCACATGACCCGCCAACTTGTCTCATTTGACTGGGCAATGAAACACCTGCTCCGTCAAAAAGCTAACTTTGATATTTTAGAAGGCTTCTTGAGTGAACTGCTTGAAGAAGATATTACGATTATTGAAATCCTGGAAAGCGAAAGCAACCAGGATGTTGAACTCGACAAATTTAATCGGGTTGACCTGAAAGCAAAAGACTCACAGGATAATATTGTAGTCATTGAAGTGCAGTACCGAGGACACAACGATTATCCACATCGCATACTGTGGGGTGTATCAAAGGCAGTCACAGAAATGCTGCATAAGGGCGGCGGATATGAAAACGTCAAGAAAATATTTTCAATTAGTATTGTCTATTTTGATTTTGGGCAAGGGGACGATGTCGTTTATCATGGCACGACTAGATTTTGGGGGAGGTATAAACAAAAAAACGAATTGCAATTGAGCAAAATCCAACAGAATCTATATCATGGCGAGACCATAACAGATATTTATCCAGAGTTTTACATCATCAAAGTGAATGCATTTGATGATATCATCTTAGACCCATTAAGTGAATGGCTGTACTTCATGAAGAATGAAAAGGTAAAGGATGAGTTTAGTGCCAAAGGCATAGCCGAAGCAAAAGAAAGATTCAATGTGTTGAAAATGCCAAATAGAGAACGGATAAATTACGATCGCTATATTGAAGACAAACGAACAAAACTTAGTGTGTTGAAAACAGCTAGGTTGGAAGGTTTGGAATAAGGTACTGTGGAAGGTTTGCGTGAGGGCATTAAGCAAGGACTTGAACAAGGACTCGAACAAGGACTTGAGCAAGGGCTTGAGCAAAACCAACTTGATACCGCCCGTCGCATGTTAGCAAAGGGCATGGATATAGTTTTGATTGCTGAATTGACTCAACTTTCTATTGAGCAAATCACACAATTACGATAAATTGTGAGGGAGAGGTTAGGTTGGAAGTAAACGGTTACGTCACTTCCCAATGCAAAAACGACTAAAGATAATATTTAGCAAATCTTCCGTAGCCGATTCACCAGTAATCTGACCAAGTACATCAACTGCCTCACATACATCAATTGACACCAAATCAGGGGATAAACCTGCGACATGGGCAGTTATAGCTTCTTGAGTAAATAAAACAGCTTGTTTTAATAATGCCACATGGCGTGGATTACTGATGATTGGCTCATCGGCACTGACCACATGCCCGCCTATAATTTGGTTGGTGATGGTGTTTTCTAGCTTTTCTAATCCATCACCTTTTAAGGCAGATAAATAAACATGAGGAGTTTCAGGCAAGAAATTTTCAGGGATAACACATATATGTGGCAAATCACATTTATTTAAAATAAGGATGGTAGTTTTATTTTGGTGACTGCGGTCAATGCCAATCTTTTCAACGGTATCGCTCGCTTTAGTTCGGATGCCAGCCGTATCTACCAAAACAAGCGGAATCCCATGAATATTAGCTGTCTCTTCGAGAGTATCACGGGTTGTGCCTGGAATATCAGTGACAATGGCTCGCTCACCGCGTAACAGAGCATTAAGCAAACTTGATTTACCTACATTCGGTTTACCAACGATTGCTGTACGGATACCTTGCCGATAAATCATGCCATGACTGGCAGTTGATATTAACTGTTCCAATTCAGTAATTACTTCTTGCAAGGGTGGTATAACATTTTCGTAAGGAATATCATCCTCTACAAAATCAATGGAGGCTTCCAAAAATGCCAAAGTGTTGACCAATTTATGCCTCACTTGCGAAACAGGAACAGATAGCACACCGCTCAATTGTTGAGTAGCAATTCGTAACCCTGCGGTTGTTTTAGCATTGATAATATCTAAAACTGCCTCTGCTTGAGTCAAGTCTAAACGTCCATTGATAAATGCACGCAAAGTCATTTCGCCTGCTTCTGCCGGACGAGCACCTAGACTTAAGACAAGTTGAAGAATTTGTTGCAAGGCGATGGTACTGCCATGCGATTGGATTTCGACCACATCTTGGCAGGTATAACTGTGTGGTTTTGGCATGTATGCTACCAATGCTTCATCAATGGGGAAATGTGTTTCAGGATGAATGATTTTGCCAAAGTGTAGGTAACGTGGTTTTAAGTTGGTGAGTCGCTTATTTGTGGGACGAAAAATCTTTTGCACAATTGGCAATGAATTGGAGCCACTTAATCTTACAATACCAATTCCACCACTTCCTAACGGGGTGGCAATGGCAACAATGGTATCGTCCAAGCTAAATATCATGACAATCTTTTTATGTAGAACAGGCTACAGTAATCAGTTCTCTTGAGAACGTCGTCAGACATTCTGTTCCGTCTTCGGTGATAAGTACATCATCTTCAATCCGAACACCGCCAAGACTCGGAATATAAATACCTGGTTCAACAGTAAAAGTCATGCCAGTTTGTAATATCATTGGATTGCCATCCACAATGAATGGAGGCTCATGGGCTTCTAATCCAATGCCATGCCCAGTGCGATGAGTGAAATACTTGCCGTATCCAGCCGAGTCAATAACTGCCCTAGTTGCTTGGTCAACTGCCTGGCATGAAATTCCTGCTTTGGCAATACGGCAACCTGCTTGATTGGATTCTTTGACAATATTATACAATTGTCGTTTTTCTTCACTGATAGCACCGACAGCATAAGTGCGAGTAATATCAGAAATATACCCGTCTACCCTAGCCCCAAAATCAATGATGAGCAAATCACCTTCAGCCAGTTGGCGATTACCTGATGTGGCATGAGGATTAGCACCGCTTGTTCCCGTTTGTACAAGTGGCTTAAAAGGTAATGCTTCACTACCACCCTTAAATAAACCTATCACCAATTCAGATTCAATGTCTTTCTCTGTCATGCCGATTTTTATTTTGGGGAGTGTTTCCTCTAACACAATTTCTGTCAGATGAACAGCTTTTCGGATGCAATCAATTTCATTGGCATCCTTCACCAAACGCAATTCTGTTATTAGTGGGTCTGCGAGGGAAATAACCACTTCAGGAGCAAAGATTTTCAGTAGATTATATTCTTTAACCCGCATGACCAACTCTTCGACACCAAGCCGTTTTCCTGACAAGTCTAATGATTGACAACATGCCTCAATAGCACCTTCAACCCCATCTTCATCCGTCCATGCGAAAACATGCCATGGAAAATCTTGCACCTGACCAGAATATTCATGTGCTTTAACTGTTGTACTAGTAGTCCTGAATAGATAGCGATGAGGGAGTATCAAGATTTTATCTTGACGCTATGCAGAATAAAATTTTGTGACTCCAAACCATTACTTTTACATCACTACCGATACTGAAATTATGCTAAGAAATTTTTAACTTGAGTCCGTAATTCAATTACCCCAATTGGTTTTTGTAGATAACCATCACAGCCAGCCGCTAGACAACGTTCTTTATCTCCCTTCATAGCATTAGCTGTAAGAGCAATCACTGGTATCCTGTTTACAATTGGAATTTTTTTAAGTTTTTTAGTCGTCTCCAGACCATCCATGCCTGGCAAACCCACATCCATAAGGATTAAATCTGGGTTTTCTTTTTGGGCAGTATCAATTCCTTTATGTCCATCCTCTGCTTCAATTACGTCATACCCCATTGATTCAAGGACACGACGAACGAAAAGACGATTTTGAAAATTATCTTCAACATACAAAATACGCTTTTTAGCCATTCTTTTTACTCCATGTTGATGCCGCTAGCATAGCTGATAATAGTAACATCTAAAACTAGCCACATTATGTGAGAAAACTTCTAATTAATATTATACAACAATTCACTTAAAATATGCAAAATTGTTTGAAAAAGCAAATTATTCCATGTATCACAGACATTATGTCTGTGAGAACATGGCAAGATGCCTGTTCTACGTGATGTATTTTTCAATAGGAAGAGTATGTCCTGAACAATTGACAATTACTGTCTCATTTGGCAGGATAGTTTTTGCGTGAATTAACTTTTCCAGTCCAGCAAATGCCACCGCAGCAGCAGGTTCGGCTGAAATCCCTTGTACCTGTGCCAAACGAGGTATCATGGCAAATGCTTCCTCGTCACTAACACTAATCATTGCTCCGCCATTTTTCAATTGAGCATTCCTAAGAATTTGGTATGCTAAACCAGGCTTACCTGTACTCAAAATGACAATTCGTGAAGTGGGAATGACAGGTGTAACTTTTTCTTGATTGTTTGCCATTGACTTGACCATAGGAGCACATCCTTCTACTTGTATAATCCCAATTTTAGGTATTCGGTCAATCAAGCCCATAGCATGCATTTGTCTTGAGTGTAAGCAAGTTGTTCCGCAATTTCAAAAGCAATAGTTTTCATGCTTTCTTTACCAGCGATTGCTTTTGCTCCTTTATCACAATGAATAGCCTGCTCTTTAGCAAAATCAGAAGCAGCCTTTTTAGACTCGTCATAAGTGCCTGATACAGTAATTACTTCTGCACCATAAATAGCAATTTCACGAACCTTTTTAGACAAGACAAGGGGGGTTGCAAAAGCCCATAATTTTATATCAGCCCATGCCGTATAAGCCGAGTATGATATGGCAGCATTACCCGCCGAAGCAAGTACACACTCTTGGATTCCCTGTTGATTCAAAACGGAAATAGCCACACTTGCTTGACGGTCTTTGAACGAGTTGGTTGGCATTTGACGCTCATCTTTGATATAAATGCACGAATGACCAAATAACGATTCTAGTTTATTAGCTCGAATCAAGGGTGTATTTCCTTCTCCCATCGAAACAATAAATTCGGCGGGGATGGGAGGAAGTAAATCCATATATCGCCATAACGAAGTAATATTATTCGATATGCCATTTTTCCATGTTTGAGAAACTTGAGCATAATCATATTGAGCATCAAGCCAAGGAGAATCGCATTGTGAACAGTGTTCCAATTCAGGCTGATAGCTCATGCTATGACCACATTCAAGACAACGTACATGGGTAAGATATGTTTTTTTTGTAAGCATTGTTTTACTTGATATTGATAATTAATAAGCAGTTTAGATTTTGTAGCTGCAAGTGCCAATTGCGAATCACATGATTGGAAACCACAGCTACGGGATGAACATTCTACATGTTATCTTTAGTTAAAGGTAATGCCACATAGAAAGTAGAGCCTTCCCCAACGACACTTTCTAGCCAAATTTTACCTTTGTGCATTTCAACGAGTTTTTTGGCAATAGATAATCCCATGCCAGTCCCGTAATGAGAACGTTGCCGCCGTTCGCCAACTTGGCTATAGTGGTCAAAAATCGATTCCTGTTTTTCTTTAGAGATACCTATTCCTGTATCCTGTACATAAAAATGTATCATTTCGTTTGTGCCAAGTTCGGCTCCCACGATAACACATCCTTCTTTTGTAAATCTTATTGCATTACCAATAAGATTAACCATGATTTGCTTAAAGTGTAAAGGGTCAGCCCAAATTTTAGGCAAATTAGCATTAATATTCATGAGAACATCAATTGGGTTTTCTTGCAAAAGCGGATAAATCGCCCTATTTATGTCATCAAAAGCGGTTGGTACATCAAGTGCACTGCATGTTACATTCAAACGTCCCGATTCGATTTTAGCCATGTCCAAAACATCATTTAACATCCTAAGCAAATGTTGCCCGCTTTTTAAGATAGCCTCAGCATCTGTCAATGCCTGTTCGGTTAAGGGACCATCAATCCCTTGTAGCATGATATCAGCAAATCCAATGATAGCATTAAGAGGAGTACGTAGGTCATGGCTGATACTGGCTAAAAACTCCGACTTTAAGCGGTTTAATCGGCGTAATTCAGCGATTTCTTCCCTTTGTTTTTTGTTGATTTCCTCCAAATCACTAATACACTCATTCGGTTGCACAGTTGATGTACTCCTATTTTTCTAATATCAATGTAATATCTTCTTGATACAATGGTAATGTAAAATGAAATTTTGAACCTTTACCTACCTGACTTTCGACAATGATTTTACTTCCATGCATTTCAACAAGGTTTCTTACAATTGTCAAGCCCATACCTGCTCCTTGAAATTGGCGATTAGAACGTGCATCAACCTGTTGAAATTCCTCAAAAATCATCTCGAAGTTATCTTCGGGAATACCTATTCCAGTATCTGTCACATAAATTCGCATCATGTTATCTTCTGCAAGTAGTTCTGCTCCCATTACGACCTTGCCTTTTTCGGTAAACTTAATCCCATTACTTACCAAATTATTTATGATTTGAGTTAAGCGTGATGGGTCAGCCCACACTTTAGGCATATCAGCTTCAGCATCAACAACAACCTCAAGTGGTTTGTCCTCCACAAGTGCGATATTTACACCATGTACATTTTGAAACGTTTGGTAAATATCAACCGGGTTATGGTCAAGGTCCATTAATCCTGCTCCCATTTTTGACAAATCTAAAACATTATTCACAAGTGCTAACAAACGTTTACCACTGCTAAAAATAGCGTCTACATCTGTCATAGCCATTTCGCTAAGTTCACCGTCAATTCCCATTAACAACAATTCAGCAAATCCAATAATGGCATTTAGTGGAGTAAGCAGTTCATGACTGACATTCGTCATAAATTCTGACTTCATGCGGTCAATTTCTCGCAATTGCAGAATAGTTTTCTCCTGTTCTTTAGAGAGTCGGACATTTTCTAATGCTCTAGCAAGTTGGTCTGCTACTGTATCAACAACGTTAATTTCTTCTTGGTCCCATGTAGTATGCTTATCTCGCTTGATACCCAAAACGCCAATAATTTCATTCCGTAGGATTAAGGGAATAGCTAACTCGGCAGACTGTACAGTATTATTAGTTGTCGTAGTTATTAGTCGTCTTTTCATCGAAGCTTCCGTCATTGTGCGAAGCCATGTTTTGGAGTCATGGCGGATGGGTGAATGTGAATTCCCTTTGAATCGATAGCCCACATGCTCTTCTTCTTTGGTAAAAGCATCCCAAGTTTCACCCGTTAAGCGACGATTAAGCCGTTTTACCTTATGTAAACTTGTTTCCATGTCATTAAATAATGTAATATTTTCCATGCTCATTGCAGTTTGGTCAGCAAGGGATTGGAGCAGAACAACTTGATATGCTTTAAAACAGTCAATATCTCTACATTGAATATCCAACACTCCTATGAACTCATTATTTTTTGTCATAGGTAGAGCAAGTTCAGAATTTGTTTCAGGTAAAAGCGGATTAGCTGTAAATAACACATTATCCTCAACATCATTGCTTAAATAATGTTTTTCCGTTTGAGCAACGGTGCCAATAATTCCTTGTCCTACTTTTATGCGATGTGTTTGTTCTATTAATTTTTGTCCAACTTCACCTGAACCAACACTAAATACTAAATCACTTTGTTTTTCATCCATTAAATAAATGCTGACATAGTAAAAACGATAATTAACTTGGATTGAATCAACCACATGCTGTAATAACGTATCAATATCACGAATAGTTGTTATTTGTTGGCTAATCTCAAGTGTTATGCGTAAATCACGTGTACTTCTCTGCACACTTGATTCTAAAGTATCAGATGCTTCCTGCAATTGAGCGGTCATTGCATTAAAGGAGGTAGCTAATTTAGCAAGCTCCTTGAATTTTATTGTTGGCACACGCTTTGATAAATTGTCCTCGCTGATTGCTTGGGCATGGTGAATAAATGTTTGAAATGGCTCGATGATATTTTTCGTTTGCCAAAGTCCAAACCCAATTGCTACAAATAATATCAAAAGAATAACTCGTCCAATTATCAATAAAGCCTCTATTCCCAATTGCCATCCTACAGCAATAGCAATTAACAATACAGGGATAATTGTTAAAGCAACAAACGTTATTGTCAATTGAGTATGAATAGTTTTTTTCATAACACTGCCTTTATTCCGCCAATTGCTCGGCTGTTCCCAAACGAATGACAACTTCGGAGGCATGCAATTTTGTGCCAATTTGGGATACGGCTGCACGCAATACATCGTCTATTTCTGAAGATGACCAAACCTGAGCTGTGGTTTCACTAACCACTTGGTCACGCCATGCATTTCGTTTGGTTTCCTCCGATAAACGCATGCTTTCTAAAGCTAACGATATTTGTTCAGCAATCGTCTGCACAGCGAGAATATCATTGGTATACCATGGGTGGTTTGCGTCTCGTTCCAAGCCTAGTATACCGATGATTTCTCCCCTCAATTTTAGAGGAATTGCAATATCGTTTTTATCATGAGTTTCGCTAGGTACGACTTGGGTTTGTTCATCAACAGTACTATCTTTCTCCAATGCCAAATCCATGCTGGGCAACCAATCTGTACTATTTGCTTGGGTTGATTTGGGAGTGTAAGTATAACCCGATACATGGTCATGTTGAAGTGATAGTCCCCATTTCTCTTGGGTTAATCTACGATTAACAGTTTCAAGGTTATTTAATCTCGTTTTGATTTGGCTTATTGCTCGAATGTCTCGAATAGCAATAGTTAGCTGATTTGCCACTGCTTCCATAGCGACTTTATCTATTTGACTAAACGGATATAGATGTGTGTTTTGAATATCTAAAACTCCCGTCAAGTCATGGAGTGTTTGCAATGGAATAGCCATTTGAGAACGGATTTTTGTTAGATGCGGTGTCGGAACATAAGTTTCTGATGCCCTAGTATGATTATTTACGATGATTTTTTTATTCTCAGCCGCAATACCTACTAGCCCCACCCCTAAATTAACCGTATGTTTTTCTTCCTGTAATCGTTTCCATAAGTTACCTGAACCATAAGTCATAACCAATTTATGTTCTTGAGAGTGATACAAGTAAATATGCACATGGTCAAAATAAAACATCTTCTGAATATTTGTTATAGTTTGCTCAAAAAGTTCGTCCAGATTTTGACTAGCGGCAATGACGTTATTTATCTGATGTGTAACATCAGAAATCATTTGGATTGTTTTACGATTGAGACTCAATTCCTGTTCATTACGTTCATTTGTCTTTTGTAGGTCTCGAATTTGGTCTTGTTCTGTAGTTACTCTATCTGTAAATTGCTTATGTGTCATAT
Source organism: Anaerolineaceae bacterium 4572_78 (assembly GCA_002084875.1). Lineage (GTDB taxonomy): Bacteria > Chloroflexota > Anaerolineae > 4572-78 > 4572-78 > 4572-78. The sequence goes on from NBMH01000005.1 coordinate 21,443, forward strand.
AACTGGTGTAGGCAATAAAAAAGTAAATGATACTAATGGACAATCCTGTTGCCAATGTCAAAGATATTGTAGTAAATAGTGGCAAAACTAGCAGGAAAATACTGGACAACATTGTAACTGCAATCATTACTTGAGAATTAAACAAGAAACAGCTCAATACAATAACAAGAACAAACACAACAAGTCCCGCTGGGTTAGCAATGGAGACAATGCCAATTAAACAACCGAGTAATATCATCATTCCACTTGCAAGTTGGACATATCCTAACCTAGCTAAAGCATAAACTATGCCAAATCCAACTATGCCACCAATTGAAAAAACAGATTCCCAACCACGACTCCCCATGAAAGTAACGGCTAAGTTAAAAATACTTAAGGTTATCACAATCAGTGATATAAAACTTAGCAAGTAACCTCGCTGGACATTTCGTGGATTTGTGGCATGGCAATCCAAGAACAATTCAGAGAAAATTTGCCCTCTTGTCTTATTATAAGTAGTCATAGACGCTTTTTTTCACAAATAAAAAATAATTATAAAGAATTGTACACATAATTTAGAAAGTTTGCAACATTTCTACCGAAGATTTGTTTCCCGATGATTTTTCTTGTTATGGTTAGTTACCAATTTTAGACCTGACAGGTCTGACCACGTTAGAGTTTAGCGATTTCATCTGGCGAAAGCCCGGTGATTTCAGAAATGAGTGCTATGTTCATGCCTTTAGCCAACATGCGGTGGGCGGTTTTTTTATCTTTCAGTTCAAGCATCATTTCAGCTTGTTCAGCCCGTTGAGCCTCAGCTTCTTCTCTTGTTGGGAGCATGTTTCCATCACTATCAAAGAAACGCAATACTTTCACAGTTTGCTTGAATGCTTCCACATAATAATCTACCACTCCTATCCACAAACCCAACTCATCACTCCATAACCAGCCTTGTGCATTCGGAACTAATGCCACATAGACTATATTTATCAACTCCCAGCCCTTCAGCTCTCCTGTTTTTGGATTGTAGGTGAAGTAATTGGAGGTTTGTAGTATCTGTTCATAGATGTCTTTTTTGTCTGTCACATCAAATGTGGCAGTACTCGGTGAAGCCAATTCAATTACCACATCAGGGGTCAGCATATCTTCCTCCCAGACTACCCATGAATCACGGGAGTGTTGTTTTTTCACTCCTTTGACCACAAAAAAATCGGGTCCTCGGAAGTTACGCCGTCTCCGTTGATAGGGGTCAAAGTAAACAAACATATTGCCGCCGATATAAAAATCGGTGCGGTGTCGCCAGCAGTATGCTAGGATATGAATAAGTAACATCATTGCATTCAAATGCCAATCAGATTCCAAAGGTACACCATCCTTGTAAGGTAATTCAGTCCCACGCATGGGTCCAGTATAGATTTTGTTATTGTAGCAAGTCCTTTTGTTGTAGTAAAAGGCAGGTATGTCATAAGTTTTAGTAGGAACAACAGGTTCTGCAAATGGAGCAATAACGCTCGGTTTTGTCATCGGAACAGTCATAATGCCTCCTTATTCATGCTAAAATGACTACCGTTATTGTAGCTAACATAAGAGAAAATAGCAAGTCAGTATCATGGTTAGTTACCAGTTTTACCTGACAGGTTTTTAAAATCGATCTAGACCTGACAGGTTTTAAAAACCTGTCAGGTCTGGATCCAAAATGTTACTTTGTAACCTTCACGAATATAGCATAACTACACACGTTTTGTAAGAACTACAAATTTCTTTCCATCAGACTTACGTTCAAACATTTGTGTTGGTGTAAAACCAATTCTTTGGCACACTCGCAAAGCTCGCTGATTAAATTCAGCGATTGTCACTCGAAGTATTTTTTTCTTAAATGTATTTTGAGCAAAGTTGACAATAGCTTTAACATAATTTTGTCCTCTTCCTCCTCCTGTTAAATTAGGATGTATTCCTATGCCAATATCAATAGCATCAGTGCTATAATCCCCATCTGACACTTGAGAGTCAGCACCAAAACAACAGTAGCCTACCAATTTTCCACTCTTTTCCAAAATGACATAATAATTATATTCAGGATTAAGAAAGTCTTGTACACTCTCCTCAATTTTAGCAAGGTTAGTATTGTACATGTCGTAGGGCGGCGGATAAATCCATTTAGTAATTGCCCAAGCATGTGTTTCTGTTATTGGTAAAAATTGCAGATGAATCAAGCTTTCCAATTTTTGAGCTAGTTTTTCTAAAGGGACACTTTCTTGTTCTTTGCTAGTCATATTTCGTACCGTTGCCACTCCTTGAGCCAACTCATTTTCACCGATGATAACTGCATAGTGAGCATGTGATTTATCGGCTGATTTCATCTGCGATTTTAGACTCCTATCCCCCGAACCTACTAAACTGATGATGTTCGCATTTCGCAAATCATTAACCAATTTGATAGCAACCAATTTTGCCGATTCGCCTAAATAAGCAACATAAGCTGTCGGATAAGGAATAGTAGGCAGGTCAACATGTTGAGATTGCATGGTCAAAACGATACGCTCAATGCCCGAACCAAAGCCAATGCCTGGTGTCGATTTACCACCAAGCGTTTCCACTAAGCCATCATAACGCCCTCCACCGCAAATTGTATCTTGAGAACCAAGTGAGCCGTGTGCCTTAATCTCAAACACAGTTTTGGTATAATAGTCAAGCCCTCGTACTAACTTATAATCAACTGTGTATGGAATCCTAAGCGTATCAAGATAGCTTCTCAGTTTTGTAAAATGCGTTTGGCAATCCTGACACAGATAGTCGGTAAGATGGGGAGCATCTACAAATAACGCCTGCGTTTTTTTCTCTTTCGTATCTAAAATACGGAGCGGATTTTTCTCTAAGCGGTGTTTATCATTATCAGGTAACATGTCTTCATGTGGTTTGAAATAATCAACCAGTGCCTGTATGTATTGCGGACGACATTGCAGACAACCTGTCGAATGGAGGTATAATGTTAAACCTGTTAAGCCCAACTTAGAAAATAACGCCCAAGCTAATGAGATTAATTCGCTATCTACTAAAGGGTCTTTTTCCCCCAATATTTCCAAATTAATTTGGGAATGTTGCCTATATCGCCCTTTTTGGCTTCGTTCATGCCGAAAGAGGGGACCATAAGTCCATAATTTTAAGGGAGTTGGGCGAATATGCAAGCCATTTTCAACATAAGCTCGCATCAAACCAGCCGTAAATTCAGGACGTAATGAAAGGATAGAGCCATTGCGGTCTTCGAAAACATACATCTCCTTTTCCACAATATCTGTTCCTTGTCCCACCCCACGCTTAAACACATCCACAAACTCCAAGATTGGAGTATCTATTCGTTCAAAACCATATAAGTCCATGACATGTTGCGTGGTAGCTAAAACATGCCGCCAATAAATGTGGTCTTGATGCAACACATCTTGCATGCCTGGTACATGCTGATAAGTTTGTTTCTTTTCTTTTTTTGACATAAGCCTTCACTTTAATTTTGATTTAGAATTAAGCTAGGATTGTAGCCTATGTTGTTTATGTTGTCAACTAATGGCATTAGGTTATGGAACATGTCAATCTTGAGGGATGCTTGTCTTAAAAATGTTGGCACTGCTCTTGATAATGCTTCACTGTTTCAGTTTCTAGCATGGCATCAAACTGTCGTAACCAATCCAAGATATAAGTATGATTTAATCGGTCACCTTGGCGAATCAAAATACCACGAATATCATCCCAATCTTTGGCTCGCTTTGAAATTGATTTTTGAATAATCAAATCTTCAGCACTGCACACCCGAAACGTAACATCCAGATAAGTCACCATTTTAGCATGTTCAAAAGCCTGTTCCTCATACGGCAATAACGCCAGAATGATATCCACAGGTATTTTTTGCTCGGTCTCAATAGGGATAACGAATGTCTTTTGGACAAATTCATGTGGATTAGAAACACGACATGTAAATGCTTGCTCAAGTAATGTCACCAATTCTGCTGGGCTAAAATCATCAACAAGCACTTTCAAATCAACATCAAGCGTAAAACGATTATCTCCCCAGATGGCATTAGCAATACCACCAATGACAAAATAGCGAATACCATATTTTTCAAGAAAGTTCGTTATGACCGGTAATGCGTTTGTAGGCATCTTCATATCCCATGCTTTTGATTAATTTGATATAAGTTTCGTGATACTCTAACCAATTTTGCACTTGCAAAGCGAGCAAACCTTCATCATCAGTCTTAATTGCCATGTGCATTGCCCATAATTGGTAATATTGGTCTAAACTTTTGGTAATGCTTAAGCCTGGTAGAATCCGCTTTTTTTCTGTCAATTCCCAGTCATTGAAGGCTTGATAATGTTGTAAAATATCTGTTACTGTTGTCATGGTGTAATTATTCACTTTCCTCTCGTCATAACTCTAACCACTGTAAGCTAAATTAGGACGTAACCATCGTTCTGCTTCCTCAATCGTCCAGCCCTTTCGTCGAGCATAATCGGCAACTTGGTCTTTGCCAATACGACCTACATGGAAATAACGCGATTGTGGATGGGCAAAATATAAACCACTCACAGATGCTGTCGGGAACATGGCAAAATGTTCTGTAAGATGCAAATCAATATTCGAGGTGGCTTCGAGTAGCTCAAAAAGCATTCTTTTTTCGGTATGGTCGGGACATGCAGGATAGCCATAAGCTGGTCGAATACCTTGATATTTTTCTCGAATTAACCTTTCGCTATCGAAAGTCTCATCGGGGATATAACCCCAGTGATGTTTCCGTACATGCTCATGCATAAATTCGGCTAATCCCTCTGCTAAACGGTCGGCAAGTGCCTTGACCATGATACTGCTGTAATCATCATGATTACTGATGTATGATTCGGCAAGTTCCTGCACCCCAATTCCAGAAGTCACGGCAAAACATCCGATATAATCCGCCATGCCACTTTCCTTCGGGGCGATAAAATCAGCTAGGGCATAGCACGAACGTTTCTTACCCTTGTGCCGCATAAAAACCAATGACCCCATGTGCAGTTATGTGAGACTGGGGCGACAAAGTTTGTTTTGGCGGGGCGGGATTTGCCATGATAATTTCATCTAACATAGCCTTCCCATCTTCAAACAATTTACTTGCCTCTGTGCCTTTGACGGGGTGCTGTAAAATTTCAGGATATCTGCCGCGTAATTCCCAGGCATGGAAGAACTGCGACCAATCAATATAAGACACGATTTGTCGCAGGTCAATATTATGAAATACTTTCACCCCTAAGAAAGTCGGCGGGGTTATCGTAGTTTTTCGCCAATTAATTTTTGGTTTACGCTGTCGAGCCAACTCGATTGATAAAAGTGGTTTGCGATGTTTTTGCTGGTGATAAGCCCGCAATTGTTCATATTCGTCGGCAATACTACCGCTAAATGATTTTTGTGAATTAGGGTTCATCAACTTTTCGACCACGCCGACAGCTCGCGAAGCGTCTACTACATGCACAACAGGCTCATCATACATGAGGTCAATTTTCACGGCGGTATGAATCCGCGATGTCGTTGCTCCGCCGATTAGCAATGGCTGATGCAAACCGAGTCGTGCCATTTCTTGAGCAACATGCACCATCTCATCAAGGGATGGAGTAATTAAACCGCTTAAGCCGATGATATCCACTTGATGTTGTTTAGCAGAACGAAGGATTTTTTCGGCAGGCACCATCACCCCTAAATCAATAATTTCGTAATTGTTGCATGCCAAAACGACCCCCACGATATTTTTGCCGATGTCATGCACATCTCCCTTGACAGTGGCAAGGATAATTTTGCCCGCCGATTTGCTCATATCGCCATGCTTCTCTTTATATTCTTCAACGAATGGTTGCAGATAGGCAACAGATTTTTTCATTACTCTAGCACTTTTGACCACTTGCGGTAAAAACATTTTGCCCGCACCGAACAAATCACCTACCGTACTCAGCCCATCCATCAAAGTACCTTCAATCACGCTTAAAGGGTCATCCACATTTCGACGTGCTTCTTCGGTATCTTCTTCGATGTAATCTAAAATCCCTTTGACGAGGGCATACTCCAGACGCTTTTCGACGGATTGATTTCGCCAACTAATATCTTCCACTAGTTTTTTCTCGGTTCCCTTGACCGTTTCAGCAAAGGCTATCAAATGTTCTGTGGCATCGGGACGACGATTAAAAATGACATCCTCGACTACATTTCGTAAATCCGAAGGAATATCTTCATAAATGGTCAATTGCCCTGCGTTGACGATACCCATGTCCATTCCTGCTTTGATGGCATGGTAAAGAAACACAGAATGCATTGCCTCGCGGATAGCGTTATTGCCTCGAAATGAGAAAGATAAATTGCTGACTCCACCACTAACTTTGCAATGTGGCAAATCGTGTTTGATAAGTCGTGTTGCCTCGATGAAGTTGTAGGCGTAATCATCATGCTCTTTTATGCCAGTTGCTACGGCTAAAATGTTGGGGTCAAAAATAATATCTTGAGGAGGAAAACCAACCTGTTCAGTTAGGATTTTATAAGAACGGCTACAAATTTCGACTTTATGTTCGATGCTGGCGGCTTGTCCTGTTTCGTCAAATGCCATGACGATAACCGCTGCCCCATATCGCTTGATGAGTTTTGCTCGCTCGATAAATGTCGGTTCGCCATCTTTGAGACTAATCGAATTGACGATTGCCTTACCTTGCACGCATTTCAAACCCGCCTCAATAACTGACCATTTCGAGGAGTCAATCACAATCGGCACGCGGGCAATGTCGGGTTCGGTGGCGATAAGGTTGAGAAAATGAGTCATTGTTGCTTCACCATCAATCATCGCCTCATCGAAATTAACATCAATCATTTGGGCACCATTCTCTATTTGCACATGGGCAACTTGCAATGCTTGCTCAAACTTACCTTTTTTAATCAGACGGCGAAATCGAGCTGAACCAGCTACATTGGTTCGCTCTCCGATATTCACGAAATTGGTAAACGGCGTAATGACCAACGGTTCTAAGCCACTAAACGTCGAATATGGTTTACGAATTGGAACATGTCGCGGCGGAATATCTTTCACAGCCATGACAAGTTGACGGATGTATTCGGGAGTAGTACCACAACAACCTCCTGCAATATTCAGAAATCCACTCGTGGCAAATTCCTTCAGATGACGGCTAAAGTCTTCGGGAATCTGGTCATACTCTCCAAATTCATTCGGTAAACCTGCATTTGGATGACAACTGATGAACGTGTCAGCGACATTGGAGAGAATTTGAATGTACGGGCGCATTTGTTCTGCCCCTAAAGCACAATTCAAACCGATGGCAAAGGGACGAGCATGTGCGACGGAATGCCAAAATGCTTCGGTGGTTTGTCCCGACAAAGTTCGTCCACTGTTATCGGTGATAGTACCCGAAAGAATGATAGGGCGTTGTTGATTCATCTCTTCAAAAAGACATTCCACAGCAAACAATGCCGCTTTGCTATTAAGCGTATCAAAAATGGTCTCGATTAAAATAATGTCCGCACCACCATCAATTAGGCCGCGGGCTTGTTCTTTGTAAGCAACGACGAGTTCGTTATATGTCACGTTGCGATAAGCGGGGTTATTGACATCGGGCGACATGGAAGCCGCTTGATTTGTGGGACCAAGTGTCCCAGCTACAAAGCGAGGATTGCTCGAATCTTTTGTCGTAAATACATCGGCTATTTCACGAGCGATAACAGCCGAATCCAAGTTTTGCCTATACGTCCATTCCGTCAATCCATAATCAGCTTGGGAAATGGCGTTGGCATTAAATGTATTGGTGGTGATGATATCCGCACCCGCTTCAAGATAAGCGGCATGTATTTCTTTGATGATATGCGGTTTAGTTAATGACAAAACATCGTTGTTTCCTTTTAAGTTATACGGGTGGTCAGCAAATTGCTCACCGCGATAATCTTTTTCTGTTAAATTATAAGTTTGTATCATCGTTCCCATCGCTCCATCGAGGATGAGTATCCGTTTTTTAAGCAGTTCAGTTAATATATTTTGAGTTGTCATAGTATACCTCCTAGTAAACCTCACACGCACCCACCCCTAGGGTTGTTCAATGCTATTTTTTGACAAGATAAATTGGAGGGTCAAAGCTTGCTTTGACATGAAAAAGCAAGCGATTTGATACTCCATTGCGACCACATGGGGGAATGGGGGCGTAAACTTTCCTGTCAAGAAAAAAATAAATAATCAATACCGATGGCAAAAAGCCATGCATAAATATAGCCTCAAAATTACTCCCCCGTGAGGTGTCAATGGTTGTTAGGAAAAGTGTCCATAAAGCGATTGAGCTGAATATCTGAATACTGACAATGAGCCATTGATGATGTGCCCAGCGTTTGAATATCAAAAATAAGCTCAAGTAAAGAATGACATGATTGGTTTAAGAATACATCAATCGTAGGGAAAAAGTAAGCTGTCATGTTTTCGAGGGGGGAGCCAAATCCGACATATCCTGAATAGGCAGATAAATTGCCAAGAAAACTAAATAGCCAGTCGGGTAGCCATATCAAACTTGCTATCATTAAAACTGCTGTACTGACTGTAAAACTGATGAGGAAATTCCATCGTTTTTGACGGAATGTCCATAAAATAAAAAATGGGATGAGCAAGAATACCATTTGTGGTTTGATGGTGGCAAGTGGTAGAATCGCTCCCGCCAAGTAGTCTTTGCCATGCATTATTCCCCAAATGGAAATGAATACGCATAAAGCCACAATCACAGAAAACTGTCCTAGCATGATAGCTCTGGTGCCAGAATAAAAAACAATCGTCCACAATAATGTTGAAATGCGTAGCCATATCGGCGGATGCCAGCGAATGACATCAAATAAAACAAGGGCACTTCCTAGCATGGCAAATTGTAATACGGTCATCCATATCGCTTGAGCCCATGCGTAGGAAAGTAATGTGAGCGGCAAAAATATGAAGATGGTGTAAAGTGGATAGGCAAAATTAACTTGGTCTTCGTCAGAGCGAGTATGTCGTCCAAAAAGTATTTCTTGAGCTTCTAACTCAATGTCATGGTGGTATGGATTACGCCCATGCAGAACTAATTCTTTTGCCCCGTACCATCTAGCAAAAAAGTCGGCGGTTCCAGGATTTTCGAGGGCATAGCCATAATGAATAGCTAGCGACTCAATCGACATTAGTCCCAAAAGGAGCATGGCAATAATTAACCATTGTTTGCTAGAAGTTTTTGAAATCATGTTAAACTAGGTAAAATATGTTTTTCTATCCATGTATTTATTTTACCCTTGAAAAGATATGCCAATCCAATGACAGCAAAAATAATTGCTGTCATAGCAAAAAGTATCCATGTGGGAAATGAGAGGGATGTCGCACCTATCCAAGCTATGGCAAAACTGGCGGGACCTCGACTTAATAATATGGCAATGGCTAGGGATGAAAGTTTTATGCGGCTGAGTCCCGCGATAAAATATGGGATGTCGCCGATTGGAATGTTAAAAATAATAAACCACATCCATACTGTCTCTAATTTTGCTAGTCCTTCATATTTTGCTAGGGTTTCGGGAGCAATATTTTTTTGGATGAATGGTCGACCTAATGTGCGAGCTAACCATGCGGCAGTCATGCCGCCCGCTAATAGACCTACGACGTTATAAATCCCTCCCCACACGGTCCCAAAAAGTATGCCCCCCAAAATTTGGACTGGATAGCCAGGAATTGGAGCACCGACAATTTGTAATATGCTTAAAGCTATAAAGGCAAACGGGGCCAATGCACCTAAGCGGTCGACTTCGGCTCGCAATGTGATGGGGTCAGGGTTGGTTATCAATGTTAAAAGTGGTTGCCATAAAATTATTGCCACCATGATAAGAATCAGGATAACCAGCCAAGGCAATAATTTTGAAAATATATCGGTAGCCCTCAGCCCCGACTCCACCCCCATAAGGAAAGGGGAATCTTGTTCGGTAGACTCCTCTACCACTGGGAGAGGAGAATCGTTGCCGAAGTAGGGGCAATGTCTGCGAGCAATATGATGAATGGCTTTTTGTTTTAAATCTTTGGTCATAAAAATTAGCCGTTGATAGACCCCACCCTATGGCTGTTCAATGCTAGTTGTAGGGGCGTATGGCCATACGCCCCTACTTGCTTTGACATGAAGAAGCAAGCTTTCGCTCCAGTGAGATGTTTCTATGTTTTTAAGCAGCTTTTGTCACATCCCAGCTTAATAAACGACCGTACTCATCATACAGTTCGGGACCAGCTAGATGTGAAATGGTCGATTCTGTAATGACACATTTTTTGATTTCTTGGCGTGAAGGAATTTCATACATCACATCGAGCAGTGTATCTTCGATAATCGCTCGCAAACCTCGTGCTCCTATGCTTTGTCTATAAGCGATTTCGGCTGCCACATCAAGTGATTCTGAGGTGAAAACTAATTCAACTCCATCCAACTTGAATAAACGATGATATTGTTTCACTAAGGCATTCTTTGGCTCAGTTAATATTCGTTTCAAAGCAGATTTATCAAGGGCATCAACGGTGACAATTACGGGCAAGCGTCCTACAAATTCAGGGATGAGTCCATATTCAATCAAGTCATCTGGTGTTAACTGACGTAATAACTCTGCTTTGGAAAGGTCACTTCGCCGCAATGCCAATGGTACAGGTTTCTTTTGAAAACCAAACTGACCCTTAACCTCAATTCTGTTTGAAATAATTTTATCAACGTCATCAAATGAACCCCCGCATATAAACAAAATGTTTGAGGTATTGATTTGCATGAACTCTTGATGAGGATGTTTACGTCCTCCCTGTGGCGGCACATTGGCAACAGTTCCTTCTATGATTTTCAACAGTGCCTGTTGTACTCCTTCCCCTGAAACGTCGCGGGTGATGGAGGGATTATCTCCTGATTTGCGATTACTTTTATCAATCTCATCGAGGTAGATAATCCCTTTTTCTGCCAAAGGAATATTGTTGTCCGCAGCTTGGATTAGTCGTAATAAAATTGTTTCGACATCCTCACCAACATAGCCCGCTTCAGTAAGCGATGTAGCGTCAGCTATACAAAAGGGAACATCTAAAATGCGTGCCAATGTCTGGGCAAGCAGTGTTTTGCCACAGCCTGTTGGACCGACAAGAAGGATGTTACTTTTTTGTAACTCAATATCACCTGTTCTAATACCAATACGTTTGTAATGATTATAAACAGCAACGGCTAACACTTTTTTAGCACGCTCTTGTCCTACGACCCACTCATTCAAACGAGTGTAAATATCATGCGGAGCAGGAAAACGACTTGTACTGCGTCTTTGCTTTTGTTCTTCCTCTTGCTCTTTTTCTAGTATCTCTTTACAAAGATAAACACAATCATCACAAATGAAAACACGGTCGGGTCCTGCGATAAGACGCTCCACCTCGTCCTGCGAACGTTTGCAAAAAGAACAGTATGGTATGCTAGAACGAAATCGTTTAACCATCTTCCTCTGATTTTTTAGTTAATGAAAAAACAGACTCACCCATTATCTCATCTACTAAGCCATAATCTTTTGCCATTTGAGCATCCATCCAATGGTCACGTTCAAAATCATCGGCAATTTGTTGAACACTTTGTCCTGTATGTTTGGACACAATGTGATGAAGCGTATCTTGTAATCGTTTCATTTCCTTGTATTGGATTTCAATATCAGGAATATATCCTTGCGTTCCGCCACCAGCAGGATGCATGTGGATAGTAGCATGAGGCAAAGAATATCGCTCACCGGGTGTACCTGCAGCTAATAGCACTGTGCCAAAACTTGCAGTTACACCAATTGCAAATGTACGAATTGGATTAGGAATAGCTTGCATGGTGTCATAAATTGCCAGACCTGAATAGATAACACCTCCTGGACAGTTGATGTAAAGAGAAATATCACGTTCAGGGTCTTGTTGGCTAAGATAAAGTAACTGAGCCACTATCAAACTAGCTACTTGGTCGTTGATTGGGGTACCCAAAAATACAATACGTTCCTTTAGTAGTAATGAAAAAATATCATAGGCTCGTTCTACTCGACCTGTTGTTTCAATTACCATCGGAATAATTGATTGTGGGAATGGTAAAGACATTTTTAAACCTCCTTAATTAGTTTGGTCAAATTGACCTTTTATAATATCAATCAATCGTTTACGGATTTTATCATTGTGCAAATTATCTGCTAAATGTTGTATATAATCAGGTGAATTGAGTTGCTCAACCATTGATTTATTGTCACTATATAAATAAGTCATGTATTGAGCTTGCAAACTGACTTCTTGCAAATCAACTTGCAAATCCTCTTTTTTAGCAATTTCCTTTAAAACCAGAGTGGTCTTAATATGCTCTATGACATTTTCACGTACTTCTTCGCGAAACTCCTCAATACGCTTTTTATTTTCTCTGAGATAATCATTTAATGTAGTTTTTGCTTTTCGAAGTTCATCTTCGTAGTAACGTATTGATTTCTTGACTTCTTCGTCTTCTAGGAGAGATGGCCATTTAAGTGTTATCATTTCACTAATGATAATCTCAAGACCTTGTGAAAACAAAAAATTGTCTATTTGAGTTTGCTTTTTCTCAGATATGGCTTTTCTAATTTGTTCCTTTAATTCGCTAAGGCTTTTAAACTGACCTATATTTTGTACGAAACTGTCATCGTCAAGATTTACAACTCTACGTTTCACTTTTTTTACGGTAAGTGTACATTCAATCTCATGACCATCCAATAAGGTCTGGGTAAAATCATACATCTCACCTACCGATAAGCCCATTACATGCGGTATAAAGTCAGCAAAGTTATCTTTTGACTCTTGACCAGCCTTAGGCAAATCAAGATTTATGATTGCTTCTCTTTTATCACCACTTTGTGAATCAACTTCATTTATTGTCATCGTTACAATATCGCCTGATTGAGCGGGTTGATTGACCTCTTTAAATGGAGAATATTCCTCACGAAATTTGGTAACTTCCGCTTCAATTTCTTCATCACTCACAATTGGTGTTTCATAGTCCAAACGGATAGCATGATAATCTCCTAATTCAACTTGGGGCATACTGAAAAATTTGACCGTCATTGTGATAGGGTTCCAGTCAATATTTTCAATTTCTGGGGTGCTATAAGGGACATAATTTGTCTCTTTGAGTGCTTTTTTGAAAATCTCATCTCCCAGGTCGTTTATAGATTCTTGCTGAATGGCTTCCTCGCCAAATCGCTTGAAAACATGAATATAAGGAGCTTTACCTGGTCTGAAACCTGGTATTTTGACATTTTTGGCAATACGCTGACCTGCTTTACGATATAATTTTCTTTTTTGCTGGTCATCTAATTCAATTGTCATTGCTATTTCGCAATCGTTGATTTCTTCTATTGTTACTTTCAATTTTCATACCTCTTGTTTAAAATGAAGTCTTAAAAGACACTATACATAATATCATAAAATTGGTTTAATTGCCAATTCATGAGAATACATTTTAATTTTAGTCAATTTTCTTCAGGTGAGGGCGACTATCATGACTGTATTTTCCTTAAAATCAATTTTACAGTGGCATAAACATGTTCGTCTTTTTGTCAAAAATCCTTTCCTTGCTATAATCAAAGTTGTGAATATTTATGCGATTAAAACTCATAAAATTACTATACAAGACCAGAACTTATATGACATTCTGGACAAGTATGTGAAAGTTCTTGAAGAAAAAACGATTTTGGCAATTACATCAAAAATTATCTCAATCAGTCAAAAACGGGTGGTAAAAATAACGGATGCCGACAGAGAAAAACTAATTGAACAGGAATCGGATTATTTTCTTCATGCCAACTCTCATAAATATAATGTAACTCTAACAATTAAAAATAATTGGCTGATACCAACAGCAGGCATTGACACTTCAAATGGAAATGGATATTATGTGTTATGGCCCCGTGAGCCACAACAAACCGCCAATGGGATTCGGTCTTATTTGAAAAAACGACATTGGTGTTATTATCACGGATAGCCATATTACACCACTTCGTTGGGGTGTAACAGGTGTAGCCATTGCTCATAGCGGATTTTCAGCACTCAATGATTATATTGGTTCACCTGATATATTTGGTCGGAAAATGAGCATGACAAAAGTTAATGTTGCTGATAGTCTGGCTACCACAGCCACGCTGGTCATGGGTGAGGGAAATGAGCAACAGCCATTAGCCGTTATATCTGAAGTGCCATTTATTACATTTCAAGATAGCAACCCCTCCCCCACAGAAGTACAAGAACGTTTAATAAATATTGAAGATGATATATTTGTGCCGTTGCTTAAAGGGATTCAATGGCATGAGAACATGTAGTACGGACATCATGCCTGTGGTAATTCTTCATTTCCCATTTTGTCAGTAGACCCCACCCCGTGAACGGGAGGGGAGCAGTCACTTCCCCTGCAGGCGAGGGGATTGAGGGGGTATTTTGTTCCCTATCCCTGTGGGGAGGGCTAGGGTGGGGCAAGACTGTTCAATGCTAAAGATGATATTGGATTTCGTACCTCAATCTCATCCATGGGGATTGTTTTTAACAGAATATGCAGGGATTTATGGCATAAATCCTACACGATGATAAGACATGTGTCCCATATTCCTACATGTTCTACCTGAAAAAATAGCATTGAACAGCCCTGAAGGTGGGGTGAACGATTATAAATAATTACTATATCTCTGTACTACACGAAGGAAAAAAATAATGACTAACAACTGGAAAGTAAACATGTTACTTGGAATTTTTGTAGCACTACTTATCGGGATGAATTTACTTGGTGTCAAGGTCGTTGAAATTTTTGGCATAGCTGTATCTGTAGGAATTTTCATGGCACCAATTACTTTTTTAATCACTGATATAATCGAAGAAGTATACGGCAAAAAAGTTGTCGGTAATTTTTTAGCAACAGGATTAACCTCCCTGATAATCGTTTTTGTATATACCGCAATTTTTGTGGTGCTTGAACCAGCTGGACGGTATGATTATAATGAGGAATACCGCATAATTTTTGGTTCATCATTACGGATAATGGCAGCTAGTTTTGTTGCCTTTTCACTTGCCCAATTAAATGATATGTTTGTCTTTGAGTTTTTAAAAAACAAGACTGAAGGACGTAGTCTGTGGCTAAGAAATAATATTTCCACGATGCTGTCACAAGCAATTGATACTTTTGTTTTTATGTTTATTGCCTTTTGGCAAATCACCCCAAAGTTTGATTTAGCATTTATTATTAGTTTAGCAATTCCATATTATCTTTTTAAGATAGCATTTGCCGCCCTAGATACACCCCTCGTATATTTAGGGGTGTGGTGGCTTCGAGAGGAAAACACTACAACAATACATGAAGAATAGGGCTGTTCAAAGCTTGCTTTGACATGAAAAAGCAAGCTTTTTCGCTCCATTGTGCGACCATGTGAAGGAGGGGAATCGTAGTACTCCCATCTCCTTGTAGGGGAGGGGTCGGGGGTGGGGTCTACTAACGAGGAGTGAATAATTACATCATTTCTGCTTTTCTTTTTTAGAACGCAACATCCTTTGACGTACCCCAAACCATCCCTTAGCAATTATGCCTGCCAACCATTCAGGTTTGGGATGTTCTAAAATTTCCCATTCATCCAATCCCATGCTCGCTAAAATACCATTGGCAGCGGCAATGCCAGTTGTAACAGAGCGTTCCAAGTAAAGTGGCGGGGCGGGATGATAAATCCAATCGCCGCAAGCAAACATGTTTTTCCATGGAGTATTAACAGCTAAATGCTTACCTGGCTCACCTACGCTGAATATGGTTTGAGTGGGGTCATTTCGTTGAATTGTGCTGTGGACGAGATGTCCTCGCAATTCGGGAAAAGCTCGATGTATGTCGGTTATCACTCTTGCCAATAAAACAGCATCGGGTAGCTCGACCTCTTTAAGAGGACGGTAGATGTGCATTTCGACGATACTCCCTCCAATATCTTCCCATTTCTTATAATCGTCGAATATCCGCTCTAGCCAAAAAAAGTTATCCATCAAAAAATCACCCGTAAAAATGCCTGCTTCTGCGATGGGAGCAGGTTTTTTATCGAACCACAAGCGAAATATGACCGTTGAGACTGCATCGGGAAATTGCATGTTCTCGGTTATTTCTGCTGTGGTATCACTGTTGCTTAATAGCTTTTCGGTGGCAGGTGAATCTAAGGCTAACACAACATGACTAGCTTGCACTTTGTACTGTTGTTCTTGAAGTTGATAAGTAACTTGCCATGTATCATCATTTTTTCCTTTTGCCATGTCAATAGCAGTGGCTGCCATGCGGATTTTACATCCACCTAAACGAGCAACTTTTGCCAATGGTTCTGCAAGATACGTACCACCACTTGTCGGCATGTAATCATAAGCCCAAGCATCACGCCGTAATAGAGTATAAAATCGAAGGAAGGCGATAAAACTTGAGGCTGGAATTTCATCGGCACTACCAGCTAAAGCATTACGAGCTAAACCACGAAAGAAACTTTGCATTGTCGGCGACCATCCATTCATGAAATCTGCTAAGGTCATGGGATAAAGTGATTTATGCTCAGCAATAGGGTCAATTGCCATAGCTGAAAAGAGACTGCCCATCACACGAAATAGCGAGGCAAAATCGCGAAGGGTCAGGATATTCATGAATCGAGGGCGAGCAAACAATTGCAAATAATGAAACGGAGCAGGAATAATGCTGTTACGAATAGCACTGCCCATTTCTACTTTGCGGATTTTCTTGCCCCGCCCATAAATCCATGTCTCTTCTTTAGCAGGAATAAGTGCGGGGTGGATATTAAATTTTGTCAGCACGTGGCTCGGCTTCTAGCATAAGAGGTTTTATCCCTCTTTCAACTAAATGCACCGCACAAATAAGACCAGCAATACCGCCTCCTATAATGATAACAGGGGTAGTTTGTTTTTTAGAATTAGAATGTTTTTGTATTAGCATGTTTTTTACCTTGATGTGAGTAGGTATTGTTCAAGCAATGTTATAATTTCTTCATCTTTGAACTGTTTAGCTAACTCAATTAATGTATTAGCAAAAGGAACGTACTGTTCATCTATTTGGGCAATACGAGCAGATTCTGTGTTAATAGATTCCATATCACCAATTACGGCTAACTCATGCAATATTACTATTTCGTTATAAGTAGGGAGCACTAGTCGTTTTTCTTCTATTGATAAAGCATGATGATTCGCCACAACATTACCAAATACTGATTTGGGTGTATCATCAGTTTTAATAATACTATCCAATTGCATGGTAAATTTCACTGTCGTACCTTTACCAAACTCACTCTCCACCCAAATCTTACCACCATTTTTTTCTATCATCTCCTTGCACATAATCAAGCCTAGACCTGTGCCTGCTTCTTTATTTGTGCCTGTTGTGGAGTGATGCACATCAATATGAAACAATTTGTCAATGTCTTTAGGTTTAATACCAACTCCTGTATCATTAACATGCACTTCAACAAAATGCTCGTCCCATGTTTCCATCTCCTTCAAAGGTAAGGGGCTAGTGATGGGGTTGATACCAATTTTCACTTGTCCGCCACTTGGAGTAAATTTCACAGCATTATTGATTAGGTTGCGAATAACAGTATCAATCATATCCCTATCAGCATACACAAAAATAGTATCACTTAAGGTCGCAGATAGGCTAATATTCTTTGACCTTGCATTTTCACCCAAGAGTGAAACATTGTCTTGCACAATATCATTCAGGTTAAACCGTTTTGGTTCAAAGGTAATTCGTCCCATTTGTATCCTTGCCCAAGCTAGTAAATTTTCGAGAAGGTTATACACATTTTTGGCAGAGCAATGAATGGCATACCCTACCTTTTCAATATCTTCATGAGAACTGGTACGTACTATTCCCGGTAACATTTCTGATAAACCCATTAACGGTAAAAACGGACCACGTAAATCATGAGCAACGATTGAAAAAAATTTATCTTTACTAGCATTGAGTTCAGCTAAATCATGGGCTCGGATTTCTTCCATCTGGCGTAGTTTTTTTTCAAATTCATATAAGCGGGCATTACGAATGGCAATGGCAATTTGATTAGCTAAAGTTTGTAATACCATCTGTTCCTCGTCATCAAATGCCGCTATTTGGTCTCCTTGTATATCCAACACGCCAATCATTTCTTGCCCTACTTGCAACGGCAGGGTTAATTCTGAAGCGGTTTCAGGCAAGGTATCCATTGCTAAATATTTGTCATCAGTTATGACATTATCCGACAGGTAAGGTTGTTTACTATAACATACCAAAGTAATAATGCTGTGAGGTACATCTGTTGAAATTTGCATTCCATGTGGCGGTAATTGTCCTTTTGTACGTCCCTTACGGGCATGCAGTACCACTGCATCATGCTGTTCGGTTAATAGCCAAACCCCGACAAAGTAATAACCAAATTTGGATTGAATCAATATCACTATCTCTAACAATAATGTATCCAAATCTAGAATCGATGTTACCTGTTGTCCTACTTCGCTACTTGCTTCTAGTCGCAATGCTCTTTTGGTAAGAAGTGCATTTGCTTGTTGCAACCGCGTATTTTGTTCTTGGAGTTGCCTAGCCTGTTTTTGAATTTGTAGATGGGTAGTGATTCGAGCTAAGACCTCCTCATGCTGAATTGGTTTGGTGATGTAATCTACCCCCCCGACTAGAAACCCTTTGACTTTATCCTCAATATCTGTCAAGGCGGTCATGAAAATTACTGGAATGGAATTCGTTGATTCATGTGATTTTAAGCGGCGACAAACTTCAAAACCATCAATACCTGGCATCATTACATCTAGCAGAATCAGGTCGGGTTGGGCTTGAGCAATTCGGAGTCCATGCTCACCATCACGAGCAGCCATCACATCAAAGCCGCAATCCTCCAGATATTCTGCTATTACACCCAAGTTAGCGGGGTTATCATCGACGATTAAAATGGTAAATTCTTTGAAATTAAGTTTTGATGTTGTGTTCATATTTCGATTATCCATTATACAACATTGTATTCATTTCTAATAATTGTTCTAACTTTCTAGTTTACCACACGGTGTCTGCTTTTGAAAAATTTTCTAGTACTGAACAGCCATGGTCATTTACCACCTCTATTTTTAAGGAAGAGGGGTAGGTATTGAAGTCGAAAGGGTGAGATTACTGATTCCGACCCGAACAACTGAAATCTTTTCATTCCCCGATTTATCACGAACAACAAGACGAATCGTGTAGGTTCTATTGCTAAGTGTGTTGGTATTCCAAATATAAAGTGTTTCCCCTTCAACTCTTGTGGTTTGAGGTTCGTTTGTCAGCGGCACAAAACCTTGAGGGTCCACACCTTGTCCTATTTCAACAACATAATGAGCAAAATCATCTCCCGAGGCAGTCCCATATAATTTGACTGTCTCTTGTAACGTTTGACCATCGCTGGGTGAAATGATATTTGCTACAAGGTTAGTATCGGTGCTTGTTGTTTCTCCTTCGGGATTAGGTAATTGATTAGAGACAAATGGGTCAAGACGGCGATTGTTGGGACAATCATTTTCTGATGCGGGAAGCATGCGTGTGTAGGCACACACTTCCATCTCGACAATACCAGACGGGCGAGCAAATTCCTTAACAGGTTTGCCTTCATGAAACCGCTCCATAAACTCATGCCAAATTGGTGCTGCCCCACTTAAACCTGTTGTTCCCTGCATGGGAGAGTAATTAGCATTGCCAACCCACACCCCAATCACCACATCGGGTGTATAACCAAATGTGAGATTATCACGAAAATCATTTGTTGTTCCAGTTTTAGCAGCCGATGGGCGTGATAACTTAAGAGGACTATTAGGTCCAAATTCGATAGTTCGAGCATCATTGTCCGATAAAATACTGGTCATCAAATAAACATGTTGAGAATGCAAAACCTGTTCAGGTTTAGGCGGCGGCGGGGTAATGTCGTTATCAGCACTATCGAAAACTTTACCGATAGCATGAGGCTTGATTTTCAGTCCTTCATTAGCTAACACTTGATAAGCTCCCGTCATTTCTACTAATGGGATTTCACCTGAACCTAGTGCCAATGACAAGCCATAATACTGTCTGGTCAATGTTGTTACTCCTAAACGAGTTGCCATTTCCTTAAGAGCCTCGATTCCAACAAAATCAAGTGTTTTCACTGCGGGAATGTTATACGAATTTGCCAATGCAATCCGAAGTGAAACAGGCCCATGAAATTCAAGGTCATAATTGATAGGCTCATAAAATCCACCCATGCCATCAGGATAAGTGGTGCGAACATCCATAATCATTGTTGCAGGTGTCCATCCTCGTTCAAAGGCGGCTAGATAAACAAGGGGCTTAATTGCCGAACCAGGTTGACGAGGACTAACAGCCATGTTGACTTGCCCAGCAATAACATTATTCCAAAAGTCTTTGCTACCGACCATAGCCAAAATCTGACCACTTTGTGGGCTAATCGCAACTAAGGCACCATTGGTCACGTTTTTACTAGCAAGCTCATTAACCTTTTCTGCTACCACTTCTTCAGCCATTGCTTGTATTTGAGCATCAAGAGTGGTTTGAATTTTCAAGCCTGCTTCGTATACACTGCTATAGCCTTCAGGTGGATTTGCCTCCAATTCGGCTAAGACATAGCTAACAAAGTGAGGAGCATCAAGTTTATAAGATGGATAAATTAACTGTTCAAAAACAGGCTCTTGCATAGCCATTTGTGCTTCTTGTTCGTTAATATATCCAGCTTCGACCATCAAGCTAAGCACAATTTCTTGGCGACGACTGGCTCGTTCTTTGAACGAATACGGGTCATAAAAAGCTGGGCTTTGTGGTAAACCAGCTAAAAGTGATGCTTCTGCTAAGGTCAAGGCTCTGGCAGATTTGGCGATACCCACCGCATCATCAGGCAATGGTGGAGCCGCTAATGGCTCTTTTCCAAAGTATGTTTGACTAGCAGCTTCAATGCCATAAGCTAGATTGCCATAATAAGTTTGGTTGAGGTACACCTCTAAAATTTGGTCTTTGCTGTATTCGTTGTTAAGTTTAATAGCTAAAAATCCCTCTCGAATTTTTCGGGTCAAGTTTCGTTCTGTACGTTCTTCTTGAGATAAAAGAACATTACGGGCGACTTGCTGGGTGATGGTGCTTGCCCCTGATACAATTTCTCCTTCAGTAGTGTTGTAATAAAATGCTCGTAAAATAGCTATGAAATCAATTCCAACATTGTGAAATTCATAAAAGTTACGGTCTTCGGTGGCGATAGTAGCATGTTTCAAATCTTCGGAAATCTTGTCCAAAGGAACATAAGTTCGCCGCCCAAAATTAGGGTCATTAACCTCCCACAATAATTCACCATTACGACCATAAATACTGGTGGTTTGGAATTGAAATTGTTGCTCTATCAATTGGTCATGGGGTGGAAGGTCAACAGTAAAGGTGTCATAAGCCTGATAAGCCGCACATGACGCTCCACAAACAACAACGAGTATTATAATCAAAATTATAGTTAGCATTTTTAATATTCTCCTACATGCTAAAAAATTAAATTGTGAGTCTCTTTTATTGTACTAGTAATTAAATAGTAAGGCAAACGATTTAGAATAGGATTAAGAATTTAAGCGGATAAGAAACTCATGGCTCTTTGTGAATTGAAATCCACTCTCCCTCTGGGAGAGGGCTAGGTGTAGGGCTAGGGCTGTTAAACGCTGTTTTTTGACAAGATAAACTGGAGGGTCAAAGCTTGCTTTGACATGAAAAAAAGCAAGCTTTTTCGCTCCACTGTATGACCACATGTAAGGGCGTATGGCCATAGCTTTATCTTTTGCACTCCTTATTTGACGATTGAGGTGGCTAAGGGTAAAATGCAAGGAAAATTGACATCATGGTAAATTATTATGTTCACACAAAACAATCGCATGGCAAAAGCAAAATCCCTATAATTTGGAGTTAATCAGTGTCACAACAATCACTAACGGAAAGTAAATTTCATCTGTTCGTCAAGCAGCATCAACTCATTTTCAGAAAACAGAAGCCATTTTGGTTTGCTACCATTCCCATAGTTATCGCAAACATTGCGACTTTGTTTTTTTTAGTTTTGGAATATGAACAAGACTGGCAGTGGCAATATTTGGTATTGAACGGAACAATTGCTACTATGCTGATAATTTGTATTGGTGGTTGGTGGCTTGTCTATGCTCATGACAATATAAGATATGCAGTTACAATGATTGTTACTGCTCAATTTGTTACTCAAATAGTGGTATCATTTCTCATAGCCGATTATTGGTTAATTGGGCTGATGACTTTACTTATTGTCCCTTTTGAAATCGGAGTTGCATACCGCTCACGTCGCACGTTACTTTACACTATTTTGACCTTATTGGGCATAGCTGTAATAATAACCGCTGATATATTTGAACCTGTCAAAGCATTGACCTTTTTTCATGATTTTCCGCAAGTTACTACTACCATCATTATTTTTTTTGTCATTGACCTATTATTCCTAATTTTTCTTTTATGGTATTTTCGTTTACGAAAAACCTCTCCCTACCACATCCCGCTTGAACTTGTAACACAGCTTTCATTTCTTTTAATTGTAACCTCGACCATGTCGGTGATAATAGTTACATCAGTTTTGCTTATACATATCCGAAGTTCTCAAATTCAACAAATCGGAATCGAATGTTACACAAATGTTTCCATCAAAAAAGTGACAAACTCTACTAAAATTGCGGTACTCGTTGGGGTATCAGTCATGGGGATAGTCTTAATGATAGCCATGATAACTGCCAGGATGATTGTTCAACCAATTAAAAATTTAACAAGAGTAGCCTGTCTAACTGAGCAAGAATACTTTGATGAACAAGTTATCCCCGCAGGGTCTGCTGAAATGATTACACTGGCAGAAACATTCAACACTTTAACTAATCGCATTAACGGTCTAGTTGAAGGTTTAGAGAACAAAGTGGTTGAACGAACAGTGGAACTTCAAGAATTGAATAATCAACTAAAATCCGAATTGCATCTAGCACATGAAATACAGCAAGGATTGCTTCCGCCTCCTAATCCGAAATTTCCACATGTGGAAGTGATATGTTATTCTGTTCCTGCCCGTGAAGTAGGCGGCGATTTTTACGATTACCATATTTTTGACCTACCCCGAAATTCTAATCTTATTGGGAAGTATGCTTTTGCTGTGGGCGATGTTCTGGGAAAAGGTGTTTCGGCGGCATTGCTCATGGCTGCCAGCCTGGCTCAATTGGATGCCTGTCTAACTCAGGATTTATCTCCTTCAAAACGCCTAGTATTTTTAGATAAAGTGATTGAACCTTATTCATTATCGCACCGCCAAAATTGTGCTTTGTGTTATATGGAGGTGGAGATTAGGAGTCAGGAGTCAGAGGGTGTGGGTCATGATTCTTATCTTCGCGTTGCTAATGCAGGTTGTATCCCACCGTACATTAAAAGAGTAAATGGTTCAGTTGAGTGGTGTAAAGTGGGAGGATTTGCATTAGGGCAAGGATTAGGCTCTAAATTTGGCTATCCTGAATTGCAGGTTTCTCTTGCCAAAGGAGACATGATTATTTTAATCAGCGATGGTGTGGTGGAAGCTACCGCAGATGAAAATACTATTTTTGGTTATGACCGTTTGCAATCTGCAATTGAAGCCGCTCCCAGCACCAACCCTAAATCCATGCTCAAATACATCTTAACTGAAGTAGATGCTTTTGTAGGTGAAGCGGAACCAAGTGATGACTCAACTATTGTTATTGTGCAGTTATAGTTTTCCTAAGAATCATCAAAACCTGGAGCGTCAAAGCTTGCTTTGACGCTCCAGGTAACTTTGACCTTCCAAAACATTCATACAAAAAAATAATCCGAATTTGACAAAAAAGTAAAAAAATCGTACAATGGCTGTGATTTAAAATTCAATAGAGAATTAAAGCTTGTTTTGACAGTCACGGCAAGCATTGACACTCCAAATTTTTATGACCATGTAAATAAGGAGTATTTTCTATGAAAAAATTTTTGGTTTTAGTTTTTATTTTTGTGTTAGTAGGTTGTGGTGGAATGCAACCAGAAACAGGTACTCAGCCTGAAAAGGATCAACCGCTCCCAACTTCTGCGGGACCTGTCACTATTCGCTTGATGACCCATGATAGCTTTAGCATCACCGAAGATGTGCTAAAACAATTCATTGATGAAACAGGCATTAAGGTTGAAATTTTCAAGGGAGGCGATGGTGGCTCAATTGTGAATCAGGCTATTTTAAGTAAAGATGATCCGCTTGCCGATGTTGCGTTTGGGATAGATAGCACCTTTTTTAGCCGAGCCATTGAAGGTGATATTTTTATACCTTACGAGTCACCTGAATTAGCAAACCTAGATGACTCGCTCAAGTTAGACCCTGAAAATAGGCTTATCCCAGTTGATTTTGGGGATGTGTGCTTGAATTATGATAAGGGCTGGTTTGCTAATAGCGAGCTTGACCCCCCAAGTAGCCTTGATGATTTAGTTGACCCTGCTTATGCAAATTTAACCGTCGTGGAAAATCCAGCCACATCAACACCAGGACTATCTTTTTTGTTCACCACAATTAGCGTTTATGGTGAAGATGGGCATTTAGATTATTGGAAAAAATTGGTAGATAACGGAGTGGTTATCACCGATGGTTGGAAAGATGCATATTGGGGATATTTCTCAGCCGCTTCTGATGGCGACCGCCCTATTGTGGTCAGTTATGCTAGTAGCCCACCCGCAGAAGTGTTTTATGCGGAAAACCCACCTGAAGAAGCACCTACTGCCGCCGTTGTCAGCGATGACACATGCTTCCGCCAAATTGAGTTTGTGGGTATCTTAAAGGGTGCCAAGCATGAAGCTGAAGCTCAAAAGCTAGTTGATTTCATGCTTAGCACAAAATTCCAAGAGGATATTCCCTTACAGATGTTTGTCTATCCCGCAAACCAAAAGGCTCAACTGCCCGATGTGTTTGTCAAGCATAGCCTCACCCCTGATAATCCTGTTACCCTTAAACCCGAAGTGATTACGGCTAATCGGGAAAACTGGATTACAAATTGGACGGAAACGGTCTTGCGTTAGTTTTATATTTGAATTTTGTAGCCGCAATTTCCAATGACGATGCTATGTGGTTGGAAATCGCGGCTACGTGTTCAAAATCTTTTTCTTTAAAGTTATAGGAGTATTAAAAGCTTTGAATTTTTCATTACAAATTATAGAAATAATTTTATCTGTTGTTATCACCGTCCTGGTACTATTACAAGGTAAAGGTGGTGGCTTAGGTGGTATTTTTGGAAGTGACTCAGGTGGTGCATTTCGTACCAAGCGTGGGGCAGAGAAAATCATTTTTCAATCCACAATTGGTTTAAGTGCCTTGTTTTTTTTGAATGTGTTTTTTATTATTGCCACAGCTCCACGTTAAGCTGTCGTAGGGGCAGTCCTTGTGGTTGCCCTCATTACTTGGAGCGTCAAAGCTTGCTTTGACGCTCCAGTAATCTTGATTATCATGCAACAATATCTAAATTGGCAAGTGTTTATTGCATTGGGAGGCATATTATGTTTAGTAATATATCTCAATGCCATCAATATCATTACCAGTCAAGAGCATCCCATCGAAGTTACACCAATCGGGCGTAGCATATACCGTGAAGGCATCGTGGATTTGCCTGTTTCATTCAACCCACTGCTAGACACAAATAATCCTATTGACCAAGATGTTGTACACTTTGTTTTTGAAGGTCTACTTCGGGAAGATGGTTTTGGCAACCTTGAACCTGTTTTGGCAAAAGACTGGCACATGTCCGAAGATGGAACAATGTATGAATTTGAGTTACATCAAAATATTCACTGGTCAGATGGTAAGCCCTTCACTTCCGACGATGTCATTTTTACATTGAACCTGTTGAAAAATCCCGACTTTCCTAGCAATCCCACATTTAAACAAGCCTGGAAAAATGTTGGCATCAAACAAATAGGACATACAATACAATTCACCCTAGAAAATCATTTGCCTGTATTTCCTTACTACACCACCTTTAAAATATTACCGAAGCATATTTTAGAGGATGTACCTATTGAGGATTTTCTAACGCATGACTTTAACTTATCTCCCATTGGAACAGGTCCCTTCAAGTTAGTTGAGGCAACCGATAAACATATTTTGCTAAACGTCAATGAATATCATCTCCGTACTCGTCCTCACATGTCCGAAATTGAATTTAATATATACCATGATACCAATGCTCTAATTCAGGCATTTGTTGAAGAAGAAATTGATGCATTTGGTCAATATACACCACAAGTGCAACATCAGGTGAAATCAAATTCTATCACACAGACATCTTATCTGTCTCATGCTAATTTGTACAATGCTTCGCTACCTCGTTATAGCATTATTTATTTTAATCTCCTATCAAAAGACACACTTTCATTTTTCCAAGAAGCTGATATTCGCCATGCACTTTTCATGGCAATAGACCGTCAAGCTATCATTGACGAATTGCTTACCTCGCAGGCTTACATGGCGAATGGACCAATACCACTGTGGAATTGGGCTTATAATCATAACCAGTTATATCCTACGCATGATACAGAACAAGCGTTCAAATTGTTAGACCAAATGGGTTGGGTAGATACCGATGGGGATAGTGTTCGTGACAAAGATGGGGTGCCTTTTACATTTACTATGTTAGTAGTTGATGATGATGAACAAATTGCAATTGCCAAACAAATTAGCCAATATTGGCATGAAATTGGTATCGATTCTACAGTTGAGCCTGCTTATGAAACTTTGACAAGTCGCTTGCAAAACCATGATTTTGAAGCGGCGTTAGTTGAAATAAAATTGTTGGGTGACCCTAATCTGTATCCATTTTGGCATCAAAGTCAAATTGAAGAAGGACAAAATTTTGCGGGTTGGGATAATTCTGAGGCTTCAACAATTCTTGTAGAGGCTCAACAGGCAATAGAGAAATCGGACAGAATCATGCACTATCTTGAGTTTCAACGTATCTTTGCCACAGAATTGCCTGCGATTGTACTGCACTATCCTGTTTATAATTATCTTGTACATGACAAGGTAAAAAATGTCCAACTAACTCCATTGAACACACCCGCAGACCGATTTCGTACTTTTAGTGAATGGTATATTAAACTTGAAGAATGACAAACAGCACTGGAGTGAAAAAGCTTGCTTTTTCATGTCAAAGCAAGCTTTGACACTCCACATCAACTACTAAAGAAGTCCATCATGACACACATAAAAATCATGAGCCTGGCTCAGGCAATTGCCCATCGTCAAACGATAAAAACTTTAGTCTTTACTAATGGCATTTTTGATTTATTCCATGTGGGACATCTTACTTATTTAGAACAAGCTCGTGAATTGGGTACAGCTCTTTTTGTGGGACTGAACAGCGACCAAAGCACCACTACTTTGAAGGGTCCAAAACGTCCCTTGATTTCAGAATCAGACCGAGCAAAACTCCTCGCCAGTCTTGAATGTGTGGCTGGGGTGATTATCTTTGGTGAACTGACTGTTCATCAGCTTATTGATAAATTACGTCCTGAGATTTATGTCAAAGGTGGCGATTATGCTTTGCCTTCAGCCGATGACGACCAGTCCTCATCTAAACCCGTTTTACATGAAGCATCCCTTGTTTACAATTACGGCGGTCAAGTAATACTGATTCCATATCAAGCAGGGTATTCTACTACGGAACTCATTGACCGTATTGTTGAGCGATATTGTGAGTAGCGAACGACATGGTTTTGTCAAAGTTGTCCCACGCCAATTTTATGATTTACTGGTCGGAGGCATGATTAGCAGTGCTTTAGTTCCTGTTTTTTCAGAATATGCCGAACATGATAAAACTATCTTATGGCATATCGCCAGTTTAATCCTTTCCCTTACCACAATTGTCTTAATTATTTTCGTTATCTTGGCTCAACTTTTTGCTCCGCAGATTGCATGGCTACTCGGCGGCGATGAGTTAGATTTGGTGTTGCTTACACATCTTTTACGAATTACCATGCCCGCCATGCTTTTCCTAAGTTTATCAGGAATTGTAACAGGATTACTGTATGCCCTCAAGCGATTTGTCCTACCCGCATTTACAGCAGCCACCTTTAACGCTTCCATTGTTACTGTAACCTTAATCGGTGTGCTTATTTTTAAACAAGGGATTGAAGTCATAGCTATTGGACTTGTTATAGGTTCGATATTACAACTTGTGATTCAACTCCCAGGTTTACGCCAAGCGACTTTGCGATTTCGGGTTGACATGCATCATGCTATCCTAAGACAAATTGGGCGTTTGTATCAACCAGTTATTTTAGGTCTAGTTGTCACTCTTTTTCAAACATCACTCGACAGGCGACTAGCTAATAGCATTGCCGAATCAACCTTAGCTTGGATGCAAAACGCTACTACATTAATTCAATTTCCTATTGGCTTAGTATCGGTGGCTATCTCCTTAGCAATTTTACCAACCCTTTCTCGCCAAGCATCCCAAAAAAATATCGCCTTCATGTGTACTCTTACCAGTGGTTTAAAACTTGTTCTCATCTTGATTATTCCATCAACCGTTGCATTATTTATTTTAGCAGAGCCGATTATTGCCTTGCTATTTGAACATGGTGCATTTACCACATATGACACCATGCAAACTGCATTAGCGTTACGATTTTATCTGGTTGGATTGATATTTGCCGCCGTTGACCAACCACTCATTTTTGCCTTTTATGCTCGTCAAGACACCTTCACTCCAGCAATGGTAGGCATTATTTCCGTTGGCATTTATCTATTATTTGCCCTCAGTCCCATGTTAATACGCCCTCTACAGATGACCGATTTGATTTTCGCCGACAGCATGAAACATGTGGGACATGTTATCATGATGCTATGGCTGACGAACTGTTTTGGCAAAATAAGAGGACATGGCTTGACACTAACAATGTTCAAATCATTTACGGCAGCTATAGTGATGGGGACAACCTTGTGGGTATTGCAACACGGTTTGCATGTCATTTTCCCAACCACTCATTTTTTTAATGAAGTGTTGATTGTCGGTATTTTGTTTGTTGTGGGTGGGGTGGTGTATTTGGGAATCATTTTATTATTGAAAGTAGATGAGATGACTTTATTAATGAATATCATCAAAGATAAAATGATTAATCACTAATTACCGTCCATCATAACATCAAACAATAAAGGTTTTTTGGGAATCGATAAGAAAAAACCGCATCCGCACCTTGAGGGAGCAGTAGCTCCTTCAAGGAACGGTGCTAAACGTTGGTTGCCTTATTTCAAAATAATCGGCAAATAAATATACTCACTGTTAACAGGTAATGTTACTTCTTCCATTTCCTGAGAGCTCATCATTGTCCAACAAGAAAAATGATTAATTTGAGCCGTGATGCGGTTTGCTTCTTTATCTATACTAACACTATCTACACCCGCCCAAGCACTAATATCGGCAGAAAGGAAAGCAATGGATAAATCATCTTCATTAATACCGAGTGATTCCAATTCATTCTTTGTGTAGTACCAAGTCATAATGATATTAGTATTAAAATCACTGACAATTTGTTTACCACTACTATTCTCATAAACAGAAAAATAATAACTGTATCGCAAGGGACGAGACAGACGAGTATTTAACAAATTATCAACGGAGGGAGTAATTGAAATGCGAACAGTATCAGTAGTGGGCATTGCTCCACCAGGAATTTCAATGTGAGTACCATCATCAAGGGTGTACGACCACCCAACAGCAGGATCAAAGGTATCTACCACACCTTCGGGAAAACTGTTTGGAGCTTGTTGCATGACAATATCAGCTGTCTGATTGGTGGTAGACATGACAACCGTAGTTGGGGTTATTGTTTCGTAGTAAATGGCACTATTTTCAGGATTATAGTTTGCTCCGATGTACCATGTTGTACCTGTTACTACATTTAAGGTAAAATCGCCAGTTGAGTCGGTGCGGGTGCTGGTATGGTGTCCATCTTTTGACCATGCCCAGACTAATGATTCAGGGGCAAGTGTTTTTGTGCCTTGTTCAAGGTAATATGCAGTACCTAGAATTGTTCCCCCTTTTTCCTTAAATTGCAAAGTCAAGCTAATAACAGAATTTGCTGTAGGTGTTATCACTTGCATGGTTGGTTGCATCATGTCCCAATGGATGGGCCCATAAGCACCCACTTGATACGGAATACCTGAGGGGACATGCATTTCAAAATAACCGTTCCCTTCGCTATCATCCTCAATAAAGATTTCAGGATATGTTTCAGAACCAGCATAATAAGCCCAGACTTGGGCAAAGTTTTGATTATCTCCGTCGGGGTTTTTGATAATGCCTCTAATGGTGCTATCAGCTAACAGGACTGTAAAATTTTGGGTAGCAGTACTGCTATGGGTAATAACAACCGATTCATTTGGAATGGCATACTTGAGATATTGGGTGGAAACTAGCGAATAACCTAAATGCCATGTGCCTGCTGAAACAGGCAATTCGTATTGACCTGTATTGGCATCAATTCTAGTTACTTGCCATGCTCCTTCGTCACTTAGGGCAAAGACTTCGCCTTTTAGATTACTGACAGCTTCTTCTTCACCTGTAGCATTACGGGTGTAAAATTCACCCTGAATAATACTATCATTTGATAATAGGGTAAAGGTAACGGTATAGGTTTCTTGTTGTGTTGATGGTTTGTGCGGTAAGGAAACCTCATCTGGAGCGTCAAACTCTGGTTTGACAGTCAAGGCAAGAAAGGTTTTCGAAAACCTTTCTTGTCTGACCATTATCCCATGCCCTCGTTGAACAGGGGTCTCCTGATGCTCCTCTCCTTCAAAGGGGAGGGGTTGGGGTGGAATCTTTGCTACATCAATCGCTTGCTCTTGACTGATTGAATAGCCACTATTAGGAGCTAACCATATCCCAATTTGATATGTCCCTTGTGGTACATTCATGCTAAACTGACCGTTTTCAATTGGACTGGCGGCAAGTGGTCTTAGTTTATCAGACTCACGAGCATAAGCCCAACCATCCACATCAATTAATGGCACTCCATTGGCATCATGCACATGTCCTTGAATGACATTAGAGGTTGGTGTCAATTCAAAATCAACTGTTGCAGTCATGTCTTTTGTAACTTTAATACGTTGAGGTGGTTGGCTAACGTAAGTCGAGGTGTAAGGAGGTGTTACTTGCACTAGCCATTCTTTAGCTTGGGCATATATTGAAGATTGTTGATTATCATCTGCGGCTACTACAGCAATGTGATATTTGCCATCTGCATCAGTTAAGGTAGAAATGGAATCGCCATGATGTTGCCAGACATGCACCATAACATTGCTAACAGGTATATCATCATCACTACGTATCACCTGTCCCATGATAACCGATGTTTTATTTTGCAATTGAATCACCCCAATATCATTTGTGCGTCCCACATCCACATCAAGTGGCGAGACAAAAGGAGCATGCCAATTGGGATACTTGGTCTCATCAATTTCAATGTCAACATTATACACCCCAGCCACCACAGGAACAGTAAAGTTGCCACTGAAATCTACAGGGGCAATATTAAACATGCCTCCATCTGTGTCATAGACAGTGATAGAGATTGCTTTGCGAGGAATGATTGGCGGACCTTGTATCTGACCAATAATAGTGGCATCAGTGTCTTGTACAATAAAATCGGCTTGTTTTTCTTCAGGGGAATTATCATCAGCAAACTGAACTATCTGCGTTTCATCGGCAAACATCCATTCAACTGCTCCATGATTAAAGATAGGGTATACGCTTACTTCCCAAGTACCGGGCGAAGCAGTCAGTTCAAATTCACCATTTTTATTGGTGAGGACATGTATCCAATTCCAATCTTCTTGCTGAACGGCAACTACTGCCACATGCTCAACAGCGTTTTGACTTGGTATTGCCACCACACTACCGACAATGCGTTTGAGGGATTGCTCAAAGCTAATACCACCTAAATCTACCATGTAATTGGTATCCGTAATTACAAAAAGTTTAGCGGGTGGAGGAAGTAATCCCATGCCACCTGCTCCCCAAGGTGATGACACTTCTACGGTGTAACTTCCAGTTGGCAGTCCACCAAATTGAAAATTTCCGTCTTGCCGACTTATGGTATGTTCCAAAACCGAATAATCATGGTTGTAAACATGAATTATAGCTTTATGAACTGAATTACTATCAAAATCAACCACATGTCCCCGTACACTAACTTTGGTTAGGGTTAGAGGGTTTGTAAGTTCAATCGTTTTTGTTTCGGTGATGACCTGAAAGACCACCTCCGATTGGGCATAATTTTGATATGTTTCATTTTGCGGAGGGTATGCTTGAATAAACCATTCGCCAGGCATAAGATTGGTTATTTGAAAATTACCTGTTTGGTCAGTAATGCTAGTTTTGGGGTGCATATCATTTTCTGATAAGGCTCCAACTACCCCTCCTACAACAGGTGAACCATCGGGTAAAACCACCCGTCCTAAAATTGAGGTAGATAATTGTTCTTCTAAATAGAAGTCAATATTTTTGGTTATGGTATAAACCGTAACGATATCGGCTGACCATTCATTAAATTGATGGTCATAAAACTGCATGCCATATCCTAGAACATCTATCCATACTTTGTAATCCCCTGCTAAGAGATTGCTAATGGTATACGTTCCTGTGGCATCAAATTCTGTGGTCTCACTTTGCCATACACCATCGCCAGGTAATAATGTTGTATTGCTAATTGATACTGCTCTGACAGTTCCATGTGTAATGGGCATAGTGCCATCCACATTTGTGGCTCTACCTGATATTTTCGCCTCAATTGGCAGATAAAAATTAGTACCTCTTACAATTCCATCTGAAACAATAACAATGCTAGGATTACTCAAATCAAAGATATTGTTGTATGCCATTGGGATATAGCCTGATGCTTGTACTAAGACATGGTATTCCCCAGCAGTTAAATTTGTGAAGGTATAATGCCCACTGGCATTAACTTGAATAAAATCAATGACACCATCTGTAACGCGTTCTATAAAAACAGTGGCATTGGTAATGGGGTTATGGTTAATATCATGCACTCGCCCAGCAATACCGCGTTGAGGCTCTAAGGTAAAGTTTTTATTGGTAGCGGTCATGCCGACCGTAATTGTTACCTCATCAGCCGTAGCCCAACTAGGCTTGTTATTATAAAATTGAGGTACAAAACTAGGTGCAGTAGCAAGCAATTTATATTGTCCAACAGCTAAACCTTTAATGGCATAAGTGCCATCACTGTTAACAAATTCACCCATCCATGGGGTGGTGTTAGGATCTTCAGTAATATTTTTAGCAGAGACGATAACATTTGTTATAGGAATAGATGAATCTACAGTCCCTACAACAGAACCACCAGCCCCAAGAATAAAATTAATATCATTGGCAACCGACTGGTTTGTGGTTACGGTTATAAGCGTTGCCTGCTGAGGATAGTAGGCATCAGGAAAATCGCTTGAGTAAAACTCGGAGGCGTACCCAAATTTTCCGACGCGGACATAGTAGTTCCCTTCTTCTGAAATCATGAGGGCATAATCCCCTTCATTGTCGGTGGTGGTGGTAACTACTGGAGTTTGAGCATTGGGTAATAAAGCTATTACGGTAACACCAGGAATAACCATATCGGAATTATCAAAAATTTGTCCGTTTATACTTCCAATATTTTCAGTGATATTTTCTTCTCCTTTGACGGTAAGAGTATTGCTAGAGAATAATATCAAAAGTAAAAGTATAAAGCTTGTGCCTAAAGAGAGTGAAAAAATAAATGATTTAAGTGTTTTCATTATTTGTTTTCCTTTCGTTAATTAATAATAAGAGCTATGATTTATAAAATAAAAAGCTAAACCTTTCTCTAAATATATTGGGATATACCTCCTTTCAAGTTTGATATACAAAAAACGTGTAACTGTTTACCTCGCCCCAATATGGAGCGGGGAATTAGGAGAAAGGAATCTTACTCCTTTTTTCCTCGTAGGGGAAGGGACTGGGGGTTGAGGTCTGTTTGCTCCCATGCCTGCAAAATTTCCCGATTGACAGACACATTACCTAAAAACGACTCCCGCCAAGCATCATTCCCAACCCTATCCGCTTTTTCCATCAACAAAGCATGAGCCTCTTTCAAGGTAACTTGAGCCTGCTCATCAAGACCTGCTTTTTGAAATACCCGATACACAGTCAGATAAACATGCAAGGAGTCTTCAATACCTTTAATGCCATGCTCTGCCAGCCAGTATTGAATTTGCCTCATGGGCTGATCCCCACTTACCTAAACTTTCTAATGGCAAACCAAGATAGGTTAGACTAAAACCTTTTCCTCGTTTGTCACCTATATCCTGCTGGATATTTATAGCTTGTTCACAATAATTCTGAGCATTTTCATATTCGCCCAAAGCATGACAAACAAGACCTATATTATGTAACCCAATTGCTTTTGCAAAGCTATTATTAATGGTATGGAAAATACTTATTGCTTGAGAAAGTTGTTTTTTCGCTAAAAGATAATTGCCAATATTTTGGTAAACTTGCCCTAAACCACCTGATGCATAAGCTATTCCTTGTCGAAAACCGATTTTGCGAAATATATCTAAGGCACGTTTACGATATTGATGTGCGTCGTAAGCATAACCTTGTGTACAAAGTGGATTACTCGAATTAAATAAAACCATTCCCTCGCCAAAAAGATCCCCTATAGCCTGTCTAATAGTAAAGTCTTGACGATAATAGTCTTGAGCTATCTGGTTTTCCCCTAATTCAAAATGAATATTACCTAACACTGTAAGAATATATGCCTTACTTTGTTTTTCAGAAGTAGATTCAAATATAGTTAATGCTTGCTTACCATAGGTAATTCCTTCTTCATATCTACTTTGCCGTTGAACTATAACTGATAAACGACTGAGACTTTTCCCTTCGATACTTCTATTTTTAACTTGCCTGGCTATATCAAGAGCTGTATTGGTTACTGAAATAGCTTTGTTATACCTACCAACCTGTTCATAATAAGCCGACTGGCGATTATAAACTTTAGCCTGCTCCTCCTTATCATCCCATGCCTTAGCAATCATCAACAATGCTTCTAAATCAGGCAGTTGTAAATCCCGTTTTCCCATGCGGTTGTAAACTATCTCACGGGTTGAAATGAGGTCGAATAGCTCTTCCTCTAAAGATTTATTTTGCATGGTTGAGAAGATGGTTTTAATGTTAGCTAGGTCTTGTTCTATATCTAACAATCCTAAAGCACGATTGAGATAATCAACAGCCATTTCATTAGCAAATTGAGCGGCGGCTTGCTTGCCTGCTAACGTACAGTAATTGCGTTCTTGCTCACGATTTTCGGCATGATAGTAGTGGTGTACCAAAAGAGAGTAATATGGAGCTAGGCTTTCTTCGGTTTGGTTGTAGGTATTTTCGTACCATTGAGCAACAACGGTATGAAATTGGCGGCGTTGGGAATAAAGAAGGGTGCTGTAGGCAACTTCTTGGGTGATAATATGTTTGAAAATATACTGCATATTTAGCATATCATCTGAAATCATGCTTTCAGGTGACTCATAAGGAGTCAGGTCTAAGTAAACCAATGAGTCTAGATAGGTACGCAAACGTCTGTAGCTAACAGATTTAGGGTAGATAGCATTAAGGGTATTAAATGCAAATGTTCTGCCGATGACCGAAGCTACTCGAACCGTTAGATATGTTTCAGGGGGTAAGCGGTCAATCCGAGCCATGACAACTCCTTGTATATTATCGGGCAGAGTCAGCTGTTCTAAAGAACCTGAAAGCAGACAACGGTTATGACCATTTACACTCTGAATGGAAATGACATTTTCATCACGTAATGTGTGAATTAACTCCTCTGCAAAGAAAGGATTTCCCTGTGAACGTTCCTTGATTAATGTGGTCACTTCTTCAGGAAATTCAGATACATCCAAGCGGTATTTAATCAAATCAATAATTTCTGCATCACTGAATATGTCCAATGTCATTACTTTTGTATTGGGCAAACTGGTTAAAGCAACATACTCCAGCCTCATTTCTTCGCCTTGCAGTGGACGAAGTGGAACAAGCAAAAGCACAGGATAATCTTCTAAACTTCGTGCCACTTCTAAAGCAAGTTCCCATGAAGAAGGGTCAAGCCAATGAGCATCTTCAATGGTGATAATGAGCGGTGTATTTTGCAATTCAGCCCGTAGCAAGTCAATCAACAAAGAGGTTAAACTCTCACGCCGTAGTTTAGGGTCAAGGCTTTGAGTTAGTTCATTCTCAGGCAAACCTACATTTAGAATATCATTGAGAAGCGGACTTCGTTGTATCAAACTAGGATTTAGGTCATGTATCCGATTTTCAATGTATGCATGGCGTTCAGATTGGTTTTTACCCTCCAATTGCTCAATATTGAAGAATCGAAAAAAGATGTCACGCCAAACGCGGTACGGGGTGTTTTGTTCAATGCTGAGACCTGCTCCCATTAAAACTCTTATGTTTAACTCTTGAGCCAAACGATGAATTTCAGCCACGAAACGTGATTTGCCAATTCCTGCTTCACCTTCAATAAATAACACATGGCTATGAACATTTGGAGTGTCAAATTTTGCTTTGACGGTCAAACTAAGGTTTGACGCACCAGGTGCAAGGTTTGACGTGCCAGATGCAATATTATCTAGGATTGATTTAATTTTGCTTAATTCTTGTTCACGCCCAACGAATTTAGTTTCAGTTGATATTATTGCTAAGGATTGAAAAGCTATCTTACCAATAGGAAAATATAGGGGAACAGGATGAGTTTTACCTTTCACTTTGACAGGCGGCAATGTCTTAAATCTAATCCGATTTTTAGCAGATTTGTATGTATCTTCGTCGCATCTAATAGGAACATCAGTTGGGTCTTTAAGATATGCTTTGGCTGCCACACCCATTAAACGAGCTGCCATGTTTGCCTTATCACCCATGACAGTGTATTCACGCCGTGTTTCGCCGCCAACTGGACCTGTAAAAAGTTGCCCTGTTGTCATGCCGATAGCAACTGTAATCCCATGTTGTTTGATATTTTTCTGCAAGTCTAGGGCAAAACGAACACATCGTTCGGGGTCATTTTCATGCGAAAATGGTGGAGCTCCAAATAAGGCTAATATCATGGTGCCTTTATCATCAACTGAAACACGTACAATACGTCCATCATATTTATGAATAATGGTCTCAGTGGTTGTAAACAAAACCTGCAATTGGTCAAGGATATTTTCTTTTTTATAGTCAATCCCTGTCATAGCCTTGATAAATACAACCGTTAAACGGCGGAGTTCAGCTAACCATTCCGCTTGGTCGGCTTCAATGCGATGGGTGATAGTATCGGGAACGTAGGCTTGTAAGGCTTCAATAACAGCCTCTTGTTGGATTTCTGATAATGTATGCCAATCAGTATGCGAGACCTGACAGGTTTTTGAAAACCTGTCAGGTCTTAATAAATCTTTCGCTTCGGGACTAAGTACAACATCACCCTTTTCAGCAATTGCTTCCGCTTCGGAGATTTGACGGAGTGGGTCGCCAGTAATGACATAATCCCAACTGACAAATTCTCCTTGCTCAAACGTTCCGCCGATGTTCATGGCGATAATTTCGCCCGCTCCAATGCTGACTGTCATATCGAGTTCAATGGAACCGATAATTGTCTCGACGTGACGGTATTCAGCACGCATGACTGCTTGCATTGCTTGAGCGGTCTGTTCGGCTTGTGAAACTGTATACCCTAGTTTGTCATCGGTTGAAGGAAAAACAACAATCATGGCATCCCCACCAAATTTGACCACCTGTCCTCCCTCTTTTTCAGTCAATTCAATCATTCTGCTAAAATAAAGATTGAGGACACGGGTTAATTCCTCTGCTCCTTCAGGACCCTTCCGTGATAATTTCTCTGCCAATGGTGTAAAACCTGATACATCTGCAAAGAGAATAACCGCTTGATATCGGGTCAAATTGTATCTTTGTGGTAGCCCCTGATTATGATAAATTGTTTGGGCTACGACTGGTGGAACATAACTAGCTAATTTTATAATATCGTTTATTGCCACAGAAACTCCTTTCAGGATTAGGTGTTTTAACTCACGTAGCATGGACATCTTGTCCGTAGCATTGGCAACAGGATGGCACCCTTTCTACATGATAAACTCAACTGAAATTTAGCCTAATCGTCTACATTTAACAAAACTAAATCTACTCTGTCTGGATTGATAACAAACGTATCTAAAGTAATTATTCATCCCCATTTTGTCAGTAGACCACACCCCCGCCTCTCCCAGTGAACAGGGAGGGGAGCAGTCACTTCATCACGCAGGCGGGTTGATTGAGGTAGTGGCGTACGGCCGTACGCCACTACAACTAGCATTGAACAGACCTGGTTTTTACCCTAATTGGTCAGAGTACAAAACAAGAAAAATGATTATTGTAATAATAAACAATATTACTGTAAATGCAATTTTTAGCCAACTCCATGGGCGTTCGCCCTGCACTTCGCCTGTGCGGGCATTGACCAGAAAATGATAGGTATGATTGTTAAAACGATAGCCACTTGACCAAATTGGCAAAAGCACATGCTTAAATGTAATATCATAATAATCGGTGTGTTTACTGCGAACAATTTGTTCGTCACCACCA
Source organism: Anaerolineaceae bacterium 4572_78 (assembly GCA_002084875.1). Lineage (GTDB taxonomy): Bacteria > Chloroflexota > Anaerolineae > 4572-78 > 4572-78 > 4572-78. Next base: position 60,196 of record NBMH01000005.1, read on the forward strand.
ATATCTGTTTTGATGGTATACACAATTGTGTCTGCCATAATCCCTTTAGAAATCTCAAATCCTTCTTTTAAGTTAATGGTATAACTTTCCGTCCGAAACCCGCTTAAGTAGTCATCTTTGTACGGCACTAAGTTCGCTAAATCCCATGGTTCTAACGCCCTGATGTATGACATGGGCAAGGAACGACTCGCTACAACCAGTATATCATCAAATGTATTGCGGACTGTGCCGTTGGTGGCATGCCAACGAGTTTTTCGTACCCGCCGAGTCCGTACTTCTTGTTTGCCTGGTGCATGCCTTGTATAGCGTTCGGTAACATAATAATATTCACCTCGTCTGCCTGTATATTGAGTGATAGTATTAGTATCGTAAGTCCAGTATGGCATGTAAATTCCTTGTAGGCTGTATTCCATGCGGGCATACTGTTTTAATTTATTGGGGGCAAACCACAAGTTTTTCAACCAAGACTGAAAAACAAGGTTAGCCTTTTTTTCGGTGACTTTGAACGGCAACAACGCTTGCGGTTTGATTAGATGTTGCGTTTCAGTCGTTCTAACCAAACTGGTGCCGCAGTAAGGACATTCGTCGGCGGCTATGTTTGGGTCAAAGGTAATCTCGGCGGCACATCCTTCACATTTAACAAGCATCACTTCATGGATGTTATCCTGTCTTTCTACTTGAACGACATACTCATCGAAATCCAGTTCGATAATGTCATCCTCTAATTTTTCTATTTGATTTTCAGTTCCACAGTAGGGGCATTTCAAGCGTTCGCTACCAGGCTCAAACTTAAGGTCAGCACCACACGTGATACATGGAAATTGGCGGCTTGTCATAAATTTCCTCCAAAGGGCAATCACAAAGGATTGCCCTTATATTAACGGTAATTATTCACTCTCTCTCATTAGTCGACTTCAAGCCCAGCCCTTCCCCTGCCGACACATAATAATTTTCATGTGACAGCCATGATTCCATTTCTATGGCAGGAACACGGCATAAATTATGTGGGTCAAATTCAGGCGAATACGGCGAAAGTGTCAATTGATTGATATCAGAAAAAGCATATTCTAATCGTAATTTGTTTGGGTCAAAACTTCCCACAGTAGTTTGCCACAATTTTTGGAATTTAGGGGATACGGTTTGATTGGTTCGCTTGGTAGGATAAGAACGAACTTCCATGCCAAGTTGGCGAATCATTTCAGTTGTTTCATGAGCATTATCAAATTTATTTTCTACAAGCCAATCGGGTAAACTGTTGTTGTGCCACATCAGAAAAGTGGCTCGCATGGGCCAATTAGCGGGATGTTCGGCATGAAATGATTTTAACATATCAATGACGGAATCTAAAGTGAGTGTTCCATGTGCTGAAGGCATAACACTTCCCATTGAGTTTACATCAAAGGTTAATACGATAGGTTTTTTACCAGCAGGCACCATGCTCAAATCCTTACTCGCCAAATCCGCCAAATTGACGGGATAAAACCCATCTGCTCGTAGGCGGCTTAAATCATGCCAAAAGTTATCAGAAGTGTATTGTCGGGAATTAAAAAGCGGGTATCTTAAAACCAAAACGTTCCCCGTCAAATTGACGGGATACGATGGCGAGGCAGAAACAAATGATTCATAAGGCTGATATTGCATGTCCATGTCCCATACCATCCAGCCATATCCTTCACCATCTCTAGCTCCATTCATCTGCAAGCGAATTTCGTCGGCTGAAAAACTACGTTTGTCAAAGTTATAATCGGGAAATTGTTGTATCCATGGACGAATTTCTAATTTGGGATTGACCGCCTTCATTTGCTTGACCACCCTACGCATGCTGTAGTACAAAATTTCGTAGGGGAAATTAATGGCTTCTTGGTATTGGGGCATGTTCGGTAGCCCATGCTCAAAAGTTGAGGGATAAAGCATGGGCGATAAAACATCGAGATAAGGAGCCATCATTTCAAGGCGTTGCCCAATGCCGCTATCACTTTGTTGCCAAATTGTGTAGCCAAATACATCCGCTGCAATTTTAATATCGTAAGGTTGAAGAGCAGCATGGGCTTTTTTAATAAAACCTGTAATTGCCGACATGCGATTTTCTGGGGTGGATGATACAGAAAAAACAGTTCGGGTGATAAATCCATCGGTTGGAAAACGGATATAATCAAACTGAATTTCGTCAAATCCACGTTGAGCTGCTTCCACTGCTAAATCAATGCTATAATCCCAAGCGGCTTCTTCGGTTGGGTCTATCCAGCTTTGCCCTGTTTGGTCTCGCCATATATATCCCGTATAGGCATCAATAACTGCCCATTCAGGATGGGCGACGGCTAGACGCTCATCCTTAAAAACAACAATGCGAGCAATCATGTATATGTTTCGTTCCTTAAACCATTTGCTGAAATCCGACCAATGCCCTACGATATCCCCACGATATGCTCCTACATCAAAAACAGTCTTAATGCTGGTGGTATAAGGCACTAATCCGTTATCACTTTTGACATCAATAATAATCGCATTGAGTTCAGTCGTAGCTAGTAAATTCTGCACATGAGTACGAATTTCTTGATATTGAAGCCCGTAATAACCCAAATACACGCCTTTGATATAACCTGTATCACGGATTTTTGGAGTGATAGTTATGGGTAAATAGTTGCCACTAATGGTCAAATCGGCGGAGATGTGAGAAAGTATGAGTGGTTTGGGATAGTAACACTGTTTTCGATATTTGCATGACTTGGTATAGAGAATAACTGGGTCTTGATGGGGGTTTTCGATTTGGATAAGACTTGCTTGCCCATGCAAAGGTTTTTTGGCAAGTGCAGGAAATGGAATAATGAACATAAAAGACCATACAGCAATGGCTAATATCAGCCATTTTTTGCCGTGATGTGTTGATATATTAGAATTTAGAGGTTTAAGGTAGTCATGTATCATAAAGTTCATATTAACTGCTGGAGCGTCAAACCTTGGTTTGACATGAAAAAGCAAGTTCCACCACTAGGGCTTATTCTCATTCCATCATACATCATGATTCATTTTTTGTCAATTCTAATTTTTAATTTTTATTTTGAATACTACAAAACAGTTGTTTTAAGCCAACTTATTCAAACATAACTCCTAAATTTGCATACTGCTAAAGATACTGTAATATAGTAACTGTTCATCCTGGTATTGTTCAAGGGGTCGGGTTTCGTCCCTTTGTATATCGCCTTGCTCTGGCATATCATCTAAAGGGCTGGGTGCTGAATGATTCCAGTGGTGTTACCATTGAGATTGAAGGTACACAAGATGCTATTGATAATCTCATTGACCATTTAGTAACAAAACCACCTCCATTAGCGACTATTGATGAAATCACTTTAATACGTGCTAATGAGTCAAAAGGAGAATACACCGAATTTAAGATTAAACATAGCGATGCTAATGCAGAACGTGAGGCATTAATCTCACCTGATACTAATGTTTGTCCTGCTTGTTTAGAAGAATTATTCGACTCTACTAATCGTCGTTATCGATATCCGTTTATTAATTGTACTGATTGTGGTCCCCGTTACACCATAATTAAAGACATTCCCTACGACCGCCCATTAACAACAATGAATGTTTTTCCCATGTGTGAGGAATGTTACATGGAATATGACGACCCATCTAATCGGCGTTTTCATGCTCAGCCTAATGCTTGCTGGACATGTGGTCCGATGGTGCAGTTGTTGAATAATGACGGAAAATTAATAGAGGTTGAAGACCCAATTGAAGAAACAGTCAACCTATTAAAACAGGGAAAAATTATCGCAGTCAAAGGCTTAGGGGGCTATCATTTGATGGTTGACCCCATGAACGATACCGCTATTGCCAACTTACGCCAACGAAAAAAACGTGAATGTAAGCCATTTGCTTTAATGTCTGAAACCATTGAACAGATTAAGAAATATGCCCATGTAAATGAGGCAGAAGAAAAATTACTACTAGGGGTCGAGCGTCCTATTGTTTTGTTACAAAAGCGACCGTTTAAAAATATTTCGTCCTTAATCGCTCCTAAAAACCAAGATTATGGGGTCATGTTAGCCTACACACCCTTACATTATTTATTGTTGCGTGATAATTTCATGGCACTTATTGCTACCAGTGCCAATATCACCGATGAGCCGATTGCTTACAAAGATACAGATGCTACAAAACGATTACAGAAAATCACCGATTATTTTTTGATTCATAATCGTGAAATTCATATCCGAGCAGATGACTCAATCGTTCGCCATGTGCCGAACTTAAAACCATCGCATCAGACAAGTATCATTCGTAGAGCAAGGGGGTATGTACCTCGTGCTGTGATGGGCAAAGAGGCATTTCCGAGCGTGTTGGCACTTGGAGCAGAACTGAAAAATACGATATGCCTTAATAAAGGAAACAAATTTTTTCTTAGTCAGCATATTGGTGATTTGAAGAACCTGCCTGTTTTTAATTCGATGAAGGAGATGATAATTCACCTATCGAACATTTTGACAATTGAGCCTGAATATCTAGTTTGTGACCTGCACCCTGATTTTTTAAGTACTCGTTATGCCTTTGAACAGAAAAAATTACCCGCCATGCAGGTTCAACATCACCATGCCCACATGGCATCATGCATGTACGAAAATGGTCTAAGCACGATTGCCATTGGGGTTGTTTTTGATGGCGTGGGCTACGGTTCTGATGGCAAGGCTTGGGGAGGTGAGTTTCTTGTTGGTGATTATCATGATTTTGAACGTGTGGCACATTTTCAGTATTTCAAGTTGTTAGGGGGAGATAAAGCGGTTAAAGAACCTTATCGAATAGCATTAGCATTTTTATACGATATTTATGGTTATGACCTAACGGAATTACCAATAAGCGTTGTAACCAATCGAGCCGACCCCGCTTTGTATATCCTATTGAAGATGGCTGAAAAAAATATCAACGCTCCCTTAACTTCAAGTGTGGGACGCATTTTCGATGCTGTTTCAGCTTTAATTGATGTTCGTGGGCTTGTCGAATATGAAGCTCAAGCCGCCATTGAATTGGAGCATGCCATTCCGCATGGAGTAGCCATAGCTCAAACTCTGCCCTATCACATTCATGATGATAATGGTGTTTGGCAGATTGATATTCATCCCATGATTCAACGTATTGTTGAGTCTATCCAAGTTAGAAAAGGCATGCAAAATATTCTTAGTTTGCAATTTCATCAAACGATTGTAAAAATTGTAGCTGATATTTGCCAACGGATTCGGGATGCAAGAGGAATAAATGATGTTGTTTTAAGTGGGGGCGTTTTTCTAAATCAATTTATCTTAATTAATTGCTATGAAAACTTGACTAAATTGGGTTTTAAGGTATATACTCATACGAAAGTACCCGCTACAGATGGTGGTCTTTCATTGGGACAGGCTGTCATTGCGGGATATAAGATTAGAAATTAGGAGTTGGTAAGTATGTTAGAAATTCAATTTTTCCAAAAGATTGAATTTCTACAGCATAGATTGGTCGCGGTAAAGAAATCTGTCATGGTTAAAACAAGAAAGGTTTTTAAAAACCTTTCTTGTTTGACGGTTATATCGTATAAATTCAAAGGAGAAAATATTATGAAACGTTGTGCAATTGTTACTGCTGATTTACAGAATGCAGCCGCAAATAAACATGCGGCTCGCATAAAAGCTGTAGAAGCCTTTTTACCTGAACATACAGAATTTTTGAATAAGATGCGTGCAAAAGGAATCCCGGTTGTTCACTTACAGCAAATTTACGATCCTAATGACCCACGTAAGTATAAACATACGGACTATGACAAGAAATTTATTGAGGGCAGTCATGAGGCTGCAATTCTGGATGAGGTCTGTCAAGAATCAGATATTATCGTTCAGAAACATCGAGATAGTGGTTTTTATGATAACAACCTCCATGATGTATTGCAAGCAATGAATGTAGAGGTCGTTATCTTAACGGGCATGCAATCTCAAATATGTGTCCAAACGACGGCGGCAGATGCCACATTTCGAGGATATGAGGTACTTGTTCCTTCTGATGGTGTGTCAGCTACTAAACCAGAAGACACAGAACGTGCCTTAGACTGGATGCAAAAATATGTAGGTACAGTCAAAACACAAAAAGAAATTTATGATGATGTACTCGCAGGTGAATTGATAGGCGGAAAACATACATGAAAATGACAAAAGATATTGGTCGTATCGTTCTTGACCATGGTACAGGGGGCTTGTTAAGTGAAGATTTGATTTCCTCTATTATCATTCCTCGTCTTGGAAGCGTATCAACAGGGGAATTGGCCGATAGTGCAGTTCTTGATATGCATGGCAAAAAGATTGCGGTTACGACTGACTCATTTTCAATTGACCCCATATTTTTTGGTAACGGTAATATTGGTAAAGTGTCCGTGTGTGGCACCATTAATGATTTGGCGGTTAGTGGTGCCACGCCATTGTATTTGACTTTAGCATTTATTATTGAGGAAGATTTCCCGCTTGCTGACTTTGAACAAATTTTAGATTCTGTTCGTGAAGCGGCACAGGAAGCACAAGTACATATTGTTGCTGGGGATACGAAGGTTGTTGGGTTAGGGGAGGCAGATAAAATTTTTGTCAATACGACAGGGATTGGTTATTTTAAGCATGGGCGAACACATATCTCGCCACGCAATATTCGCAAAAATGATAATATCATCGTTACTGGTTTGTTGGGCAATCATAGTATTCATATTCTTTCTATTCGAGAAGGGCTTGGGTTTGAATCGCGAGTTTTAAGTGATTGTGCTCCCTTAAATGGCATGATTGCTCAAGTGCTTGAAGACCATGCTCCTGATATTCATTTTATGCGGGATTTGACACGAGGTGGATTGGGGAGTGTCTTAAGTGAAGTTGTTGCTTTATCGGGATTAGGTGTTGAAATTACAATGGATAAACTTCCAATGCAATATGAGATGAAAATGGCAGCCGACATGTTAGGTATTAACCCTATTTATCTAGCAAATGAAGGGAATATCAGCATGTTTGTTTCACCTAAAGCCACTAATGATATTCTTAACAAAATTAGACAGCATCCTTATGGTAAACATGCTTCTGTTGTGGGGCATGTAACAGATGACTTAATTAAAAGAGTTATTGGATTGGGTGATGATGGACAAATCACCATTATTGAACCGTTGTATGGTCGAGAACTGCCACGCTTATGCTGACTCTTTTTAGGCTTTTTGGGAATTAAAATAGAATTAGGAATGTAATGGCTTTGTAACCATTCACACACCACCCGAGGGCTGTTTAATGCACATGGCTTGGGAGATTTTTCGATATGATTTTCAATCACATGGTCGCACAATGGAGCGAAAAGGCTTGCTTTTTCATGTCAAAACAAGCTTTGACGCTCCAATTTATCTTGTCAAAAAATAGCATTGAACAGCCCTATCATGTGACTGACCTAGAACTGACTCCTTGGGAAAGTCCCTTGTGGAAAATTGAGGATTGGCGACCGAAGTAGAATCGCGGAGCACAATAGCTTTAGCTAGTGCATGCAAAGAATATAACCGTTCGCCCTTCCCAAAAATGAAATACACTCTAGTATTTGCTTCAAATCGCAATTTATGTTAAAGTAAATCGCAATCTGTCAACCACCAAACCCTAAAGGGATTGGGTTTTACGGACTTTTTTCATAATCAATTACCAATTGGTAATTTAAACGCCTTATGTTAATTCAAAAAAAGATATGCTTACTTGGTGACTTTTCTGTTGGCAAAACCAGTCTGGTTCGCCGCTTTGTGGAAGGTGAATTTGACGACAAATACCTAAGCACACTAGGGGCAAAAGTCAATCGCAAAACCCTAAATTATCAGCATGAGCAACCCACCGAATTAAAATTATTAATTTGGGACATTGCTGGGGGGGAAAAATTTGATATGATGATGCGTAGTTATTATAATGGCTCCAGTGGTGCTATTTTGATTTGTGATTTGACACGTCCAGAAACATTAGATTCTTTAGATAAATACATTCATAATTTCTGGAATATCAACCCAGATACCCCTTTTGTCATAGCAGGCAACAAAGCTGATCTAATTGAAGATAATGCCGCTACCATGAAGGAGTTAGATAAAATAGCTACCCAAAATCAGATGGCTTATTTTATTACCAGTGCTAAAACAGGTCAAAATGTTGAATCACTATTTCATCGTTTGGGGGAATTACTCTTATCGAATTAAGACCTATATTCAATAGTTGTTCATGCCTGACAGGGTTTGAACAACCTGTCTGGCTGCTACAAAAATTACTTTACCTGTAACATTAGGAGGTACTCATGACTAATTCAAAAAATCTCTCTATCAATGATTATTCATCTTCTCCTGTAGAGAATACAGAAAATCAATCTGGTGCAGATGATACTGAATTGGAACGCGTTCGCGAAATTATTTTTGGACCCGATACACTCAAGCAACGTTTTCTTAAACCAGAAACTGACCGCTTGAGGGACATCCTTTTTGGCACTCACATGGAGGAATACGAGCGTCAATTTAGTGATAATCAACGAGACATAGAACGTCTAACAGCCGATTTACGTCATGTCCAAGATGGTATTGCTGATTTTGAAAAATCTCAGATGCGACGTTTAGAATCTTTAGAACGTGAGATTCGTAAATTTAGTACGGAGTTGCGTCGCCAAACAAAGCAAATTCGTGCTCAGCAATCAACATCACAACAACTTATGAATCGGACTCATCAGCAAGAGTTACTTGCTCAACGAATAGAAGAACAGCAAAAAGAACATGACTCAATGCTGGTTCAACAAGAACAAAGTTTGCGAGAAGCTCAAGAAAAAATTGAATCATATCGTGACCAACACGAACGCAAACTGAATACTGTCAAGGGTGAGCTACGCCAAACCGAAGATAAATTATATAAGGAATTACGTCGCTTTACAGACCGTATTAACACCCAAAAACCCGACCGTAAAACATTAGCGGCAATGTTTATGGAAATTGCCACTCGCCTGGAAACAGGTAGCAGTGTGATGAATTTATTAGAAGGTTTGGAAGCACCATCAGAGTAAGAGGAGTTTTGAGTTGTATTCACTGTTAGCCCCCCCCCCCACCCCAGCCCTCTCCCAGAGGGAGAGGGAGTCCCCAGTTACTCCCCCACCCCCAGTGGGGAGAGGGAGTAAAATGAGGAGGGGGTCGCAAAGCTCAAGACTCACCCAACTAACAAAGCTGCCTTTGCCAACCACTGCAATTGAATATCTAATTCCATGCTTAAGATTTTTTGTTGTGTGTCACAATCGCTGATGTGTTCCCCATGACTGCTAATTTTCAAACCACCTTTAGTTGTCCACTCAATCAGTTTATCTAATAATTGAACCTTAGTTTGAGTGCCATCGAGATGCGATAGCACCGAACGTGTAATTTCATCTAGGCTAACCCGTTCATGATACAAATTTGTCACTTCATTGCTGTGGGTAACTTGGAAACGAGCTAGGCGGCTTGCTAGCGGACGCTGACTAATTTTTGTGGTCGGTTTGGGCGGAGCCATGAACAAATTAACCAAATTGCCGCCGTAAGTATACCCCTGTAAAAGAGTTTGCCCTAAAACCATAGCTTCCAAATTTGGGTCTTCCATCCAAACTGAACGCGGCACCATGCTACGAGCAATGTTAAACAGTTCGCGAAAATGAGCAGTTTGGGGGCAAATCTGATGCAGATATGACATAGCCGCTTTGCTCACGGGATGGTCAGTAGAAAGGGTAGCTCCTTCGACACTTTGAAACCGCTCCACAGAGACAATTTCAATGTTAGGTTTATCGGAAACAGGTTTTGCTCGTGAGGCAAAATGAAGATTGACAAGGCGGGCAGGATTTAAGACTCGTGTAATTTGAGATTTGGCATGGCATAACAATGTCTGCCGAAACATGCGATTAAGCAGGTAGTCCATGTACTGCTCCATTTCAATCAAATCCGTTGCCATGTGCCGTAGATTTTCTTGGACATGCGGAGGAAATTTATTAGGCATGATGGTTGAAAAGTTTGCTTCTGCCAAATATTGCAAACCATGTTGAGCGGCATGTTCTACGAATTGATGAAAATGAACAGGGTTATTAAATTCGGCGATTTCGTCATGGAGGAGAAGCGTATCTTTTTTGTCACCTACTCGTTCCAATTGATGTTGTAAAAAGTTAAGGTATGGCTTGAGAAAATCAGCATAGCCCTTGTGGTCGGTAGGCAATGATTGAATTAAAAAATCAAGGGCAGCACGAGCTTTTTTGGCACGGACAAGCGGCTCCGTATCATTACGACTGTGATATAACATCAAATCACGACTAATGTTGAGCATGTGCCAGCCAGGGTAGGTGTTATAACTGATGTATGCCACACCGTTTTGGGCAAGATTTGCTTTACAAATAGCCATGACTTTATCACGCACCTGAGACGGTGTCCATGAATAAATCCCGTGGGCAATGATATAATCAAACTCGCCAAAATCTGATGTAATATCCAAAATATCCATCGTTTTTAAGGTGATATTCTCAAGCCCAAGAGCCTCGATTGTTGTGCGTCCTATTTCGATTTGATTCGAGGCAAAATCAATGCCAATGATTTGACTGTCGGGAATGGTGCATGCCATTGGTATAATATTGCCGCCAATGGCACAACCGAGTTCTAAAAGACGACAATTATCTACATGAGGAGGCTCTAATCCTAATAAAATTGCAATTGTTGCAAGCTGATTAGGATGGGTTTGGGCAAAGGCTAAACTTGGATAAGGTATATCCTGATATAGTTTTAAGAGGGCATGTTTTGTCATTGTTTGTTTATATTTTGTTTGGAGTGCCAAAGGCGAACTTTGTCATGGCAGTCCTTGATTTGACGTTCCTAAACGTAAACCCAAATTTGGTCTAATATCTCCTTGCTAAGTGTTAGTTCAGTTTGGTCAATGCGGATGATGGGCGAAGGGCGATGTTGAAGCACTTCAACTTGACTGCCTGGCACAAAGCCGAAAACACTTAACTTGGTCAAACGGTGTGACGTTAGTTCGTCCATATCACTTACCTCTACCATTTTACCTACGGCAACATGTGTAAGAGGTATTAACAATTCTCCCTTAGAATCTCGTTTTTGTTTTCGTTGAGGGGGCTTTGTCTTTTTGAGGAAAGGGAACATGTCATGTAAGAAATTTGAAAACCAACTTTTGGACTCATCTACTACTTGATAGCCACAGTTCGGACAACATATCAAATTACAACGACTTCCCATAGGACACCCATCATGGCAAGCCATTGTTTCTACTTTAAACTCGTAACCACATAATGGACAGTTCATATTTTCTCCTTAGATAATGTTATGGACTTCTAGTCCATCCTTGTGACGGGCAACATGCTCGTCCTAGGTATTGGTGTTACTTCAATACAATTGGCAAATAGATAAAGTACTCGCTGACCGTCTCACCAATTGAGAGAATGGCACTCTCTTTAATGAGGGAATTATCAGCAAAGGAAGTGATAAAATCACGTCCATTAAGGTCATTGAGTTTTGTATCTGCTAGACGTAAGGTGACATTTGTTCCCACTGTGACATCTTCTGCCAAAGTCATGGAAATCGTTGCTATGTTACCATCGCCGCTCAGTTGTTTTGTATCAGCTAGAGCAATGCGTAGTTGACCCAGCCCATCATCATAAAATTCTAGATTGAAAGTTGTTGTCTTATCTCCTTTAGTGACATTACTGATACCACTAATAACATCTTTATCATAAATAACAACAAATTGACCACCTGCAAAGTTGTGTAAGTTTGTTGCTTGGAGAGTCATTTGAATTGTTGAGCCTGCCGCACCAATGACATCCACTAATGCAATGGTGGTTGTTTCACCAGACCTGACAGGTTTTTGATTGGTGGTCGGAATGGGGGGCCATTGACCATGAACAGCATAATACAAAATCATACTGGCATCAGCAGCTTCAATTATACCATTACCATTTGGGTCTCCCGCAAATATTTGTTCTTGGCTTGGAGGGCTAGGTGGTGTTTGCCCCACTGCAAATTGCAAACTTAATAAGGCATCGGCTGCCTGCACTACACCATTTCCATTCAAGTCACCCAAAACATATTGAGCCGTCTCTTCAACATAAAAAGTACCATCCTCTAATATTAGTGGCACAGGATTGAATAGGTCATCAGGGGTGTAAATCGTGGAACCACCGACATTACTAATAAAATCTTTCAGGTCAAGAGAACTTGTAACTGTCGCTGTATCATTTGCTGTCATAGCTTCCACTAGATAACAGTAAGTTGCTTTTGGAACTAGATTGCTATCTTCATCAAAATAAACCGTTTCTAAGACATTATCAGCGATTATATCAAAATTTAAGAAACTGCCTGTGCCATCATTTCTAAGCATGCGATAGATGCGATAATGGGTAACTTCAGCATTATTGGTAACATTCCAATCTAGTTCGATGTTTCGATGCCCTGCTTCGACTTGGAGCATGATAGGGACGATACCTGGTGGAACAGGTATCGGTGTTGCTGTTGGTGCAGGGGTCATGGTTTGTGAAGGGGTAGTGGTTGGGGTATTAGGTGTCTGACTTTCAGTTGCACATTTGTAAATTTTTGAATCGACGTTTTTAGTAGAATCATTTTGATTATTAGCCACAGCTAAATATGACTCATTATCAATTGTGAAAAACTCCCAATCTTCTGCACCATTAGTCAAAATAAGTTGACTTTCAGTAAAACTACTACCATTCCATTGATAAATCACAGAATTGATAACTTTAGTTGAGCCATCGGAAACATTAGCTACAACCAAATAGTGATTATTGTCAATACTAAAGAATTTCCAATCACGAGCACCTTGCGTAAGTATACTTTGAAATTCAATAAAACTGTTACCATCCCACCGATAAATCACGGAATTGATATTCGAGGCGGAGTCATTATTGGTATTAGCTACAGCAAGATAGTGATTGCTATCAATGGTGAAAAACTCCCAATCATGTCCTCCACTAGTGAGAATGGATTGAAATTCAATAAAATTGGCACCATTCCATCTATAAATCTTGGAATTGATGTTACGAGTAGAACCATTAAAATAATTACCCACCACTAAATATTGAGTATTATCAATGACAAAATATTCCACATCTTGAGCTCCTGTGGTGAGTATGGATTGGTATTCCACAAAGTTTGTGCCATTCCATTTGTAGATTTTGGAATAAACATCGCGGTCGGTATTTGTGCCGTCACAGTAGTTAGCCATAGCTAAATAATCGTCACTATCAATGGTGAAAAATTCCCAGTCATTGCCGCCAATGGTGGGAATGGATTGAAATTCCTCAAAACTATTACCATTCCATTTGTAAATCTTTGAGTCGATATTCCAGTTAGAATTATCATTATTGTTAGCCACAGCTAAATAATCGTCACTACCAATGGTGAAAAATTCCCAATCCCAAGCATTGTAAGTAAGTATGGATTGATATTCCACGAAGCTACTACCATTCCATTGATAAATCTTTGAATCAACACTGGTTGTATAAAGCTCTCCACGATTAGCAACGGCTAAATACGAAACATTATCTATCGTGAAAAATTCCCAGTCTTTAGCTCCACTAGTTGGGATAGACTGAAATTCCTCAAGTTGCAATTCTTGAGACAAAGCCGACGATGTACTATCACTTATTATCATGCTCAGAGTGGCAATAATAATGGTGATGATTAGAAAAATTAAATCTTTTATTATTATACCTGTTGTGTTTGATTGGGGCAAATTTGGGTAATAGAAATATAAGAAAATTGGCATAATTGCTTTCTTAGCTATTGTGATGGAACTTATTGCATTTTAATGAGAAGGGATTAAAATACATGTTTTGTTTATGTTGTATTATTATGTTGTGGTAACATAACAAACTGACTAAATTTTGGAGGATTAAAGAATTGAAAACCACAAATTTAATTACCCCATACGGGGGCAAACTTGTTAATTTACTTGTTTCAGCAGAGGAGCGGCAGACCTTAAAAGACCATGCTACTCATCTATCATCATTACAAATATCGGAACGAGCTGTATGTGACTTGCAATTATTGGCTACAGGAGCTTTTTCACCGTTAGACCGTTTCATGGGAAAAGACGATTATCAACATGTCCTTGATGAAATGCGACTAACTGATGGGCATATCTTTCCTATACCTGTTACGTTACCTGTAAAACCGAATACAGAAGGCATTGAACTTGATAAAGAGATTGCTATACGCAACTCTCGAAATGAATTGTTAGCTGTGATGCGGATTGAAGAAATTTATGAATGGGATTTAAAAGAAACGGCTGAAAAAGTGTTCCGCACACAGGATTTACGCCATCCACTTGTTGCTGAAATGCATCGCTGGGGTAAATTAAATATCTCTGGCTCAATCAAAATTCTACAGATACCTACTTATTTTGACTTTAAGGATTTGCGGCACACCCCAGCACAAGTGCGAGCAAAATTAGCCGAGTTTGGACGTAAGAATGTAGTCGCTTTCCAAACGCGCAATCCATTACACCGAGTGCATGAAGAATTGACCAAGCGAGCCGCAGATAGTGTTGATGGAGTATTATTGCTTCATCCGGTGGTTGGCATGACCAAGCCAGGCGATGTTGACCATTTTACCCGCGTTCGGACTTATAAGGCATTGACTGAAAATTATTATGAGCCTGACCGTGTATTATTATCACTGTTACCATTAGCCATGCGTTTGGCTGGTCCACGTGAGGCTGTATGGCATGCTATCATTCGCCGTAATCATGGTGCCAATCATCTAATTGTAGGACGTGACCATGCTGGACCCGGTAACGATTCAAAAGGTAATCCCATCTATGGACCTTATGATGCTCAAGAGTTGGTCTCGGAACACAGTGAGGAGTTAGAGGTCAACATGGTGCCGTTTAAGATGCTTGTCTATTTACCAGATGAAGAGCGTTATGAAGAGATTGACAAGGTTTCTAAGGATGTAAAGATTGCCTCAATTTCGGGAACGCAAGTACGCGAAGAATATCTGTACAAAGGGAAACTATTACCTAAATGGTTTACACGTTCTAAAGTAGCAGAAATTTTATCAGAAGTGCATCCTCCACGCCATCGTCAAGGTTTTTGCATTTGGTTTACTGGATTAAGTGGAGCAGGTAAATCAACTACTGCTAATGTGTTAGTACCATTATTATTGGAGCATGGTCGTCAAGCTACTGTACTTGATGGAGATGTGGTGCGAACGAATTTATCGAAGGGACTTGGCTTTAGCAAAGAAGACCGCGATACAAACATTCGGCGGATAGGCTTTGTAGCGGGTGAGATTGTGCGACATGGTGGGGCGGTTGTATGTGCAGCCGTTAGTCCCTATCGTGCTACTCGTAATGGTGTTCGTAATTTTGTTGGTAAACAACATTATATCGAGGTATTTGTGGATACGCCGCTTGAGGTATGCGAGGAACGAGATACAAAAGGCATGTATGCCAAAGCACGTCGCGGCGAAATTAAAAACTTTACTGGTATTGATGACCCTTATGAATCTCCACGCAATGCTGAAATTTGCTTGGATACAGTCAATAAAACTCCTGAAGAGAATGCTCGTATAATTCTTAATCATCTTATTGAGAATGGATTTGTTAGGTCTAAATAGAGACCTTTTATGGTTAAGACAAGAAAGGTTTTTAAAAACCTTTCTTGTCTTGATTGTCAAAGCAAGCTTTGACGCTCCAAATGACCGTTTTTAGTCTATATTCACAAATTCCTCATCATTAATAATGGTTATTGATTGGAAGGACTCGGCATAAACCATTTCTTTACCTTTACCAAGTTTAGAAGCCCATTTTCTTAACATCGGTTCGGGGTCCCAATGACTTACTTGGCTGACATGTTTTTTCAGGGAAGCTATTTTAAGGTCAATGGTATCAGTAATATTGACAAAAGTATTTCCACCTTCAAAACTAATGACATACACTTTGCGTACTTTGTGGGCAGTTAATCCTTCTTGAGCCAGGTCAGGAAAGACTAAAGGTTGACCAGCCGCAGGAAAAACAGCATCAACCGTAGCGTACCCAACTGCTCTATGGTCAGGATGGTTGATGTAGATATCTCTAACCCATAATGTGGTTGGGTCAGTGGTTATGACCACTTCAGGCTTAAATCGCCGAATTTCACGGACTAATTTCTTACGAAGCCTAAGTGTATTTTTTACCATGCCGTCAGGTTCACGTAGAAAAATGACTTTGTGAACGCCGACCACTTCGGCAGCAGCTTGTTGTTCAGCTTCACGGATTTTTCCCGCTTTTGCACGAGTCATGTCTGGCACATCAATACCGACATCCCCACTGGTACATATCGTGTAAACGACCTCTGCCCCAGCTTGTACCCAACGGGCTATTGTTCCCGCACAGCCAAATTCAATGTCATCAGGATGTGCAACGATGACCATTGCTTTTTTTGGAACATAAAAATTATTACTCATTACAAAACTCCTGTTAATTAAATTTCTAGTAGCCGTAATTTCAAATTACGAAACATCTCAATTATGCTCGTGAAGGTCATAAAGCGATATTTTGGATTCAGACCTGTCAGGTCTAACCAAAGAACATGGTCACACAATGGAGCATCAAATCGCTTGCTTTTTCATGTCAAAGCAAGCTTTGAACAGCCCTATTATATCGTCAGTTTATTATTGTGGCTTTTGATTAATTTGGCAAATTTAGCATAAGAATCGTGTGGTTAATGATTAAATCACACTGATTTTGGTAGGTGTTGTCTTTAACTTACAATCATGGTATAATATTAAGAGGAAACAAAAAATTTGTGAGAAAATAAATATGACAAAACAAACACTAACTAGACCTGACTGGATGTATATTCAATCGGCTGTGATTCCATATCGTATTACCGATGATACTTTAGAAATATTACTTATTACATCACGTAAGCGTACCCGTTGGGTCATTCCCAAAGGAATTATTGAAGAAGATTTGGAAGCACCAGCTTCGGCAATTAAAGAAGCTTGGGAAGAAGCTGGTATTACAGGACGAGTTGCCTTTGATGAGCCTATCGGTACTTATACCTATCAGAAATGGGGGGGAACATGTCACGTTAAAGTTTTTTTATTTGAAGTGCGCAGTGTATTTGCTAATTGGCCAGAATCTTCAATGCGCGACCGAGAATGGGTTACACTTTCAGAAGCAACTGATAGAGTTCAAGAAAAGGAATTAAAGAAAATGTTGAATATTGTACCTGAATGGTTATAATAACTAAATTTCCCATTGGTAATGAACTAGGAAAACTAAGTAAGGTACTCTATCCCAAAATTCTATACCTACAACCCATGTACCCCAATCAAAATCTTCTTCACCTGCTCGATAGAGACTGATAAAATTGAAACTGTCATATTCTGAAGGTAGTCTTAATATTCCTGCTGTACCTCCGCCGATAATTTCATTACATTTTGTTTCCACGTCAGCCAATAAATCTTTTTCTAAGAATGGAATGATGGTTTCGGTAATTGAACCATTTATAGACAAACCACTTCCAGAAGCTTCTCCCCAATAATGACGTGTTTCGCTACTAAAAAACTGTTCCACCGCGTCTTGTTCTAAATGAACTTCTTCGTTCCACCAATCATGACGGATAAGCAATCCTCTTTCATAGTAAATCAAATTAGCAAGCCCGCCGCCATCATGATGTTCAATGACAATACGTAAATCTTCGATTAAAGTTTGAATGTTGGGGTCACTGCAAAAGGCATCACTTGTAACCGATTCTGTAAGATAATAACGGCTTGCCCAGCCTGAACCTCCTGGATAATTAATCGGTACCCAAAATATATCCTGAACGCGTTTACCACTCCCGATGACATGAATATTATCAACATTGTGAGCCAAACTGGTTAATATTTCATAATTGGTACCGCTATCAGCACGAACATTTAACTCATTATCATCAGCCACAAAAGCAACCTGATAAGTAACGATAGAAGTCGTTTCTTTGGTTACAATTTTTGTTGTTGTAGGAATAGATGTAGATTCTGTGGATTTTGGTGCCGTATTTGTTGCATCAGGAGAAGATTCTGTAGAAGGATTTTCAGATAGTGATGCACCAGAAATGGATGTAGAAGAAATCAGGGTTGAGTCGGTTGCGGCACCACTACATCCAATTAACACTAACAGAATCACGATACAAGTGAGAACAAATGAGAAAAACAATTTGTGTTTCATAGAAATACTCTCCAAAACAATTTGAACTTAAATACTTAACCACAATCAATATTTTTACTACAAAATGCACAAAATAGCAAATTAGCTACATAACCAATTTCTACTGAGAATCAATAAGTTCTTTAACAACTATATTCAAATCCATTCTGCTCCCCTTTGATATGGCAGCTTCTAATTCATTTTTTGGTAACACATCTTGTATACTCATAAGTGTTTTATTTGCAATACTTATAACATTTTTATTTGAAGCAGGATGATTAAGAATTAAACCAATTAACATACCTGCCTTCTTATAATTTTTATTATGAACCTGCAATGTTGCAACCATAGCTATGTTATTTAACAACAAAGGCTCTGCTCCGATTGCCATTGATTCTTGAAGTGCGGGGAATAGGTAAGTCCATGCTTTTTCAAATTGACATAAATGTATGCAAACACGCACCAAATTTTGTAAGGCAAGAGCCACACTTTGCCGCAAACCAATTTCTTGTGAGATGTCTAACACTTCCTTAAAATAGCGATCAGCAACCGTAAATCTTTTTTGGTCAAGTGCCAACCTTCCCAAATTTCCTAAGAAACTACATATCCCCCGACGGTCTCCTAATTTTCTAAAAATAGCTAAACCTTCTTGGTAATATTCCTCTGATTTGGAAAATGTCAAACGCCAAGTGGTAACCGCTCCTAGCAAATTAAGAGCTGTGGCAGTTTGATATAGATTATTTATCTCTCGACTAATTGCTAAACTTTCTATAGCATATTGTTCACTCTGTTCAAAATTTCCTTGAAAATAAACCACCCATCCTAAATGACGCAAAACAGCAACTGAACCGAATTTGTCATTATTTTGTCGAGCTGTTGTCAAACCTAATTCTAAATATTCTGTTGCCTTGTCATAGTCACCCTGTAAGTATACTATCCGCCCCAACTCACTAAGAGCCATGACAATGGTATGAGGGTCATCGGTTTGACGAGCTAAGATTAAGCCTTCTTCAAGATAGCTTTGGGCTGAAGGATAATCACTCATCCAAACATAAACTGTTCCCAACTTTACCAATACCGTCGCCTTCAGTTTGTCATCCTTCTGCTCTATTAGTTCAACAGAACGTTTATAGTAATGAATAGCATGTTTATTATCGGATTTGGCAAATGCCTCATCACCCGCTAAAATCGCGTAGTGACGCTCTCTTTCTTCATCTCGGGCACCACCATAATGATAAGCTAAGTCACTATAATGCCCACTTAAATCATGTGCATAAAGATTTTCAATGGCATTTGCAGCTTGTTTATGCAGTTCACGTAGATATTTGAATAATTGCATGTTGTAGGCTGATTCCATCATCAAAACTTGATTGAATACATATTTCACTTTATACTACCTTTTATTTGCTAATATTATTGTATTTTTTTCAATAACCGTATTATACCAAATTTCTATTATTTTGTTAATTTTTACTTATTTGATTGGTTATACTACAAAAGGTTAGAAATCCAATTTTTCCAAAACAGGTTCTTTGGAGCGAAAAAGCTTGCTTTTTCAGGTCAAAGCAAGCTTGGACCCTCCAAAATTGAATTTCCAAAAGTAATCATGTCTTATTTTCCATCACCTAACGCTGTTCAATTTCTTAGCACACCCCAAGCTAAAGAATGGCTCAAGCGGGCAGAAGAACTTTCTCTAACTTCACAAACTTATTTAAATGATATTACAACTTTGCGTCGTTCCCTATCTACCGAACAAACTTCTGCGATTGTTGAACAAGTGTTATTACGCCGACATGGGCGTGAAAAATTTGAGCGAGCTGATGAAATGTTATTCCTACGACAATCCCTTGAACAAGCTACTCACCATGTTCTTGCCACTTATCGAGCCAAACGTTTTGCTAAGTTATGCCCCACCCCTTCAAATGGGATGGGTATTGCCGACTTAGGATGCGGCATTGGTGGCGACATGCTTGCTTTAGCACAAGTAGCTGATACCGTCATAGCCGTTGACAATAATCATACTTGCCTTACCTTTGCAAAACATAACGCTAATGTCTACCATCTTGCCAATAAAATTGATTTTGTGCATGGAGATATTTTAACCGTTCCAATTGTTCCCCTTGAAGCTATGGCTATTTTTTCTGACCCATCTCGACGCACAGAAACAGGTAGACGTGTCATAAATCCTAGTGATTATCAACCATCTCTACATGCCATTATCAATCGTTATGGACATTTACCCATGGGAATTAAAGTCGCCCCAAGTCTTGATTTCAAGCATGTAGAATGTGCTTCCGAAATAGAAGTAATTTCCTTGCATGGTGAAGTGAAGGAATCCGTTTTGTGGTTCAATGACCTTGCTACCCCGAATATCAGGCATAGGGCAACTTTGCTACCACACAATATTACCATAACAAATGATTTTCCATTGACAGATGATGTGGCAAATTTTGGGGATTATTTGTATGAACCTGATGGGGCTGTCATTCGGGCAGGTTTAGTGAGACAGCTGGCAAAGTTATTTGATTTGTGGTTAATTGATGAGCATATCGCTTATTTAAGCGGCGACCTTTTGATACAATCTGCTTGGCTGAAAGGATATCATATTGAAGCCATCATGCCATTAAATACTAAGAAAATTAATCGCCATGTGAAGGAACACAATATCAGTTACCTCAACATCAAACAACGCGGAACTGGCATATCACCTCAAACTTATGCTAAAAAACTAAAGTTGACAAAAAAGGGAATTGAACGTAGTC
Organism: Anaerolineaceae bacterium 4572_78; assembly: GCA_002084875.1. Taxonomy (GTDB): domain Bacteria; phylum Chloroflexota; class Anaerolineae; order 4572-78; family 4572-78; genus 4572-78. The sequence goes on from NBMH01000005.1 coordinate 81,167, forward strand.
TTGTTTTGATGCGTCTTCAGGAAAAACATGTCGCTCTGATTTGTGAACGAGTATGCTAAATTTTTGTTATGCACTCAATCGCATACTTACCCTTAATTTTTTTCTTAATATCTTTGTGGTATAATCCAGTTAGCAATTTTCTCGGGAGCGAAAAAACTTGCTTTTTCATGTCAAGGCAAACCTTGAAGCTCCAGCATTAACATCAAGAGGTCATCGTGAAACATTTTTTAATTAATCTTATCAGGATAATTGTCATCGTCGCAAACGTATTTCCTGTAAGTGCAGTATTCGCTTACGGAAATTCTCGCTCAAAACCTGTCAGGTCTGAAGTCAATTCGCCAAGACAAGAAAGGTTTTCAAAACCTTTCTTGTCTGTCCCCTTAGCTGATATTGTCTCTCGCCATGAAAATCAAAATTACACTCCTATTTTTGTCAATATTCCTAGCTCGTTGACAATTTCTAAACCCGATTTACATGTCAAAGCAAGCTTTGACCCTCCTATCGAACCCCTCTCCATGTGGGAGAGGGGCAGGGGTGAGGACTCAAGTTTTGCTATTCCTGCTTGGTTTATTGGTGACCAATCTGAACCTGATGTTTCGGATTCGGATTCCGATATATTGCCTGATTGGTTTACCACTTCATCGTTCCAAATTTACATGCCTATTATTTTTGGAAATTATACATCCCAACCATTACCTCTCACTACCAATAGGTCTATCCCTGAATCCGTGCTTGAAGTTACCCTTGAGGGACCTGATGGCAGTAGAAGTGGCATGGTGGCGAGTTTAGGTTCACCTGTCGGTAGCGGGGAAATTTATACTGCAACTGTGTTTAATGATTCTGATGAGACCGCTTACGGTGCGTATTTCACTGTGACATGGCCGTCGTTTTTTACATGGGACGGTTATTTGGATGAAGGCTATTCGGCGGATGCATCATTAACCCTCTCACCAACTGTCGGAGCAAATAGTGCAAAATTTAATCCGAGTGCAACTCTCGATTTAGCCCCTAACGAAACTGTTACATTTACATTTAAACTACGAGCAACATGCGTGGCAGAATCGGCACAACAAGCACGAGCAGGAATCCGTTATAACGCCGATGACGGAAGTTCCCCAGATGATTTAAACACTGGTGGTTTGAATATTACCACAGGTCAAGCAAACTTAGTCATCCGCAAAGACCCTGATTTAAGCAATGTTTCCACATCAGACATGGGCAAATCGATTACATGGATTGTCACGGTGCAGAATACTGGCTTGGGCATTGCCTACGATGCTTATGTAACTGACACGGGTGGGATTGGGCTTTCGCAGCCGAGTGGTGATTTGACTCCATCGGCTCATATCGCCTCATTGGGCATCAACAAAAAATTTACCTATACCGTCGTCGGTACAATTGAGGCATGTAACTTCACCAATGTTGCACAAGCCGCTTGGACATGTGGCAATGCTGTCGGCGATGCTACACAATCCAATCCCGTCAGTAGCACAGCTTCCGCCATGTTTGATTTGATCCTTTCCAATCCACAAGTTGATGTCAGCGGGCCGGAAACGTTTGATTATTGTTCTGACATGACCAAAACAATTTATGTGACATTGACTAATAATGGCGGGCCTGTCGATAATTTTTATTACGATAGCAATCTCGAAGATAACAGTTTTCTAAATGTAATCACCAACACTGTTCCCACCACATGGGATTATAACCCTGCTACTGGCATCTTCAGTTATACCGATGGTCCCTCGTCAAACTTGACAGGATTTCTACCTGACCAAAGCGAAAATCCTGAAATTGTCCTTTCGTTTGATGTCAGCAATGCTGATAGCGTTTGTACCGCAGGTAGCGGTTCGATTTCGCTTACGCCATTTTACAGCGATATTTGTAACAACTTACAAACCAAAATAACTGACATTTCATGGAATTATAATTATGGCGGGATAACTTTACCCACCTTAGACATAACCAAAACTGCACCCGCCGAAGTAGCCACAGGACAAACTTATGATTATGAAATTATAGTTAGAGGCGATAATCCTATCCAAATTGACGGGCGAGTTATCATAACCGATATTCTACCAAATGGTGTTTTATATCAAAGTCATGTCAAATCAACAGGCAATATTACACAAACAGGTAATACGGTTTATTGGGATTTTGAGCCTGGCATTCTTCCTACATTTGATGAAGCATTGACTATAACAGTTAAGGTTAATGATACCAAAGGAGTATGTCCTGCGGGCGATATTTTGAACAATAGAATTACCGCTTCAGCAGATACCTTATGTTCTAGCTGTTCCACATTAACGGCAACCACAAATACAGAAACGATAATCATCAATATGCCCACAGGCATTTCTGCTAGTGGCGGCTACAACGGCTCAACACAAACTTGCGATACAGGTATTACTATCTTTAATCATTTTGATGTCAGCGGCTCAGCCGTTATCACATGGAACGGAGCAACCTATACTGACACACTTGGTTTGAGTGGGGCAAGTTCGTTAACTGAAACTGCCAACTTTATTTATCAAAGTAATTCATTCGAAGTGTTTGTCAACAACACAGATTATAGCAGTCATGTTACACCCATAATGAAAAATGACAGATTTGTCGTTGACTTATCTCCATTACATGGGCAGGGAGCATTAACACAAAACATGACCGTCTATTTCACATACACCCTCAACTTTACCGATGCTTCACTAGACAATTCTTCTGAAACTTTTTTAGATTGGTGGGAATTTTACATGCCAAATGCTGATAGTTGTGCAGGCAATCAATCTTATAACGGTAATATTTCTGTTGACATTGAACGCGGTGATCTACAAGCTAGTATTTCACCAAGTATCTTACGTAGCTGTCAAACTAATGTTGCCGAAATTACTGTTTCAGGAGCAGTCACCACATATGAAACATCAGAAATTGTCGTTCAATTTAAGAGTTCCACCGAACAAATTCAATCAGTCGTTGCTCATAACGTTTTCAGTTATACGGGCGGATTAAATGGCATTCCAGTTACCGTTACCAATGATACCGATATTGGTGGTGGACAGGGCGTTATCACCTTTACATTTGAAAAACCTGTTGACATTAGCAGTACGGGAACTATTCAGTTTAATGTCGATGTCGAATGTAGCGATACCGCTTCATGGGCGACTGATGTTTTCTTTGCTTCGCATTGCAACATTGATTACAGCGATAATTTCAGTCAAACACAAAGTTATCTCGAACCTAATCTGACACTTTTCGTCACTCCCATCGAATATAGCGTCTTAACCCGTGATGCCACATGGAAATTTTATATCGCTAATTCAGGTTGGACAACAGCTACTGATGTAGTCATTACCAATGTCTTTCAAGGCTTATCTGTTATCGGCTATGATGTGGATGATGCTACTGGTTTGAGCGTTACACCTCTGCCCGTTACATCGACCAATTATGAAGGTGATGTGACTACTGGCACGGTTGCCTTCACCTTTGCCACTCTTGCTCCTGGAGAAATGCGGGTCATCACCGTTAATCAAACTATCGGGCAGTGTTCGCCCTTGAACGTGTGGGTTGATACTGCCTTTGATTGTTTTGGCGAACTATGCGGTCAGCCAAGTGATACTGTCAAGTACAATATACCACGCCCTTATCTTCTGACCAATAATGAACAAACCGCCGACCTGCCTATGTGCGATATTGGGCATCTTGGATTCACCGTCAAGAACGCTTCGCCGAATACCTCGCTTTATGAGATGGTCGTTACTGAAACGCTGGAAGCTTTATCCATAGTTGGTGGTCTTCCCATTACTTTGACCATGTATGATGAAAATCTCAACATCGTTACCCAAACTATCGAATTTACTCCCACTGAAATTATAAGTGGCAATACCACCTATTTGGTTTGGCATTACAACGATGCTCCGACAAGTACCACTTATCCTGACGGCATTTTTAACGATTTCGCCGCTTTGAATACACTTCATTTTGATTTGCCCATTCAGACCACCTGTTTACCAAATTCTACTCCTAAATCTTATGGGCAAGCATTCGCACAAGGTCCTTGCGGACAAGATTTAAGTTATGCCGAACAAGCTAAAACTCTTAAGACTTTGCAACCCGACCTAGAAGTAGAAAAAGTCGGCAAGGGACCAGGCGGCACATTTGGTGAAACCATCTATGCCTCGCCCAACGAACAAGTCGTATGGAAAGTTACCGTTGAAAATAAACCAACTGACCATTCTTATGTCGCTCGTCAGGTAAATTTAAAGGACATTTGGCCCAGCAACTTTGAGCTAGCCGTAGGTGGCATCGGCAGTCCTACAGGCATTACCCATACCGTCGTCACAGCCAGCAGAGTCATCACATGGCATATCGGCGACATGGAAAAAGCTGATATCTTCGATTTTTATCTAACTGGAACAGTCAGAGCTGCCGCTGATGCATGCTCCGAACCGACCACCAATGATACCCAACTCGGGAGCTCATGCCTATTCATCTTCATTAACCATCACCATGCCATCGGGTTATGTCTATAGCAACACCGTTTCACATGACCTCATTCCCAACATCACCAACAGTACAACTTCAAGTGTAACATGGGCTTGGAATCCACAAATTATTACTGGCTCAACCAACGGCATTCCATTTCAATTTGACCTAGTATTTGCCATGAAAAACGAGCAAGGTATGGGAGCATGTACCATTGGGCTTGATGTGCCGATAACAACTACCATGTCCTACCATGACCATCCTACATGTTTTTCCACTGGCTTATCACAAACCACTCGTCATGATGATTTGACCATCTTAAGCACGCAGTTAAATGTCAACAAAACTCCTGACCAAATTGACCGTGATACTGGTCAGCTCATCGCATGGACAATCAACATATCGAATACAGGAACGGGCGATATTTATGAAGGTTTAGTCATTACCGACATCGTCGGCAGCAACTTTATCACCGTCACCGCTTATCCTGGTTCTGATGGAATTGTGCCGAGCATTACCGATGGACCTAACAACACCACCCTCATTACATGGACAATTCCTGCCACTTACATCTTGCAAGCAAACGGGGCAAACACATGGTCAGCCATTGTAACTGGCATAGTGCGTTCATTAGTGACAGGTACGAACCGTAACCGTGTTTATGTCAAAGCAAATTGTTTAGTCGGCTGTACTTATGCCAACATAGTCAGCGACACCTCATTCGTGACCATCTTGCGAGAATTTAGCAAATCTCCTGACCGCACTGGTCGAGTCGGTGATTTATTGGCTTTTAATCTCGGTACTGGCATGCCCGACAGAGGAGCTTTTTATCAGGACATTGCGATTATTGATGCCTTACCCCCAGGCTTGGGTTATGTCGATTCTCACATCGAATACATCTATCAAGGTGGACGTAGCAGTCCTGATATTTCAACCTTAGCCATTTCCAATACGCCGACCATTACGCCTGGCTTGTATCAAACGGGTAATGTCGAATGGCATTTAGGTTCATATAGTGGTACGATTGACATAAGCGGGGTCATCACCACTGTCGTTTTAGACGTTTTCACCAATCAGCATGAGATTACCTACACCAACATCGCATTTTTGAACTATAACGATGACACCCAAAGTTATGCCTTCACCTCGACGGCTGAAACCGAAGTCATCGAGCCTATCCTTCATATCGGCGAATGGTATCACACACCTTATAACGAAAGTTCCAAACTATATTTGGAGAATTTTAACGATAACACCGCTACATCATTTAGCACAAATGGCACATGGTCAATCATATCGGGAACATATCGTTCAGGCGACACCAACGAAAATTTTGCTTTCTTCGGCGATAACACATGGACAGATTATAGCTATTCCTTCATGGCTCGTTCTAATGATATTACTGGCTCGATTGGAGCGTATTTCCGTCAAGACGATTCTGGTACAGCCGATACAGGCTATCGTTTAGAAGTGAACAATTTTCAGTTAAATGTTTATAACGCTGATGATGATTCAGCTATTTTCACCAATGCCTTTAAATATAACGTCAATCAATGGCATCATTTTGAAATTCGAACAATCGACGATTTAATCGAGATTTTCGTAGATGGTGAACTATATGGCTCATTTACCGATTCGACCCATGCACAAGGGCGAGTCGGTTTATACACCACTGATGACAGCAACGTCGAATTTGACGATATTCTCGTCACCCGCATCGGCGACATGAGCCGTTACATCGGAGCGAATGATTTGGTAACATATACCATTACCATTTCAAATCAAGGTGAATTACCAGGCTACAGCCTCATCATCAGCAACGCCATTCCACATGGCACCATGCTATACAGCTATACCATGCAATCGGATGATATTGCCCATGCTGTGCAATTTGGACCCGACACGATTTTTACTGATGGAACTGGGCTAGGAGCAACAGGCGTGTTTACATGGGGAGTCAACCATCTTGTCAATACCACACCTTACACTCCATACAGCCATACTCAACTGGTCATTACAATGGTCTTACAAGTACAGGATTGGGTCACAGCAAATACTATTTTAATGAACCAAGTCGAATTAGAATACGGGGCATTTTCACCTGGCACTGCTCCCACGCCGATTGAACGGATTTATTCAGGTGGACAACATAGCAATGCTATTCAAACGACTGATGGCTATCCCACTAAAACGGGGACTCCGTCTGATGTGACCATTGGTAATTTGGTAACATATACGATTATCATGCCGACCGATATAATCACAGCAAATTTGTATGACGTGACCATCAACGACACCCTCGATAACGAATCATGGATTATCAGCATGCAGACTAGCGGCGGACTCATGCCGACCACATTATTCGACCAAGCCTCGAAAATGGTCACTGCTACCTTCGGCAAAATCACTCATGCCACTCGTGCTTACGTGACCATCACAACTCGCATTTCCGATGTGGCGACGTTATTTCATGGCGATATTCTAACCAATAATGCTACCATGTCACATTCTGCCAGTAATGCCGAAACGATTACTACCACAAATATTGTTACGGTCAACATCATTGAGCCGATAGTCCACATCGCCGAAAAATATGTCTTAGCCGATGGGCGAGCTTCGCAGTTATGGCTTGAGAATTTCAATGATAGTACTGCTGACAGTTTTATCGATAATGTCACATGGGCAGTCATATCGAGTACATACATCAACACTGACAGCACAAACACACAAGTTGCTCGCTTTGGCAATTCGTCATGGACAGATAGCAGTTACTCCTTCATGGTACAGACTCCTGATGGAACGGGAACTATCGGCGGATTCATTCGAGGCAATGGTACAAATGACGGCTACAGATTCGAGTGGGATGATACTACTGGCATGACGATTGTTGATGCCAATACTGGAATCGCACTTGGAACGCTTAGCACATATCCTCATTCCATGCTTGACATCAACGACGGCTATAATGCTGACGAATGGTATCATGTCGAAATGACCGCCGTAGGTGAGACCATTTCGGTTTATATCAATGATGAGCTGGTCATGCAAGCGACCGATTCGACCTACACAAATGGTCAAGCTGGCATGTACAGCGAAAATAATCAAAACACAACTTTTGATGATGTGTATGTTACCAGACTCGGCGATATGGCACATTATGTCGGAGCCAACGACCTGATAACTTATACCATTTTCATCAGCAATCAAGGGCAGATACCTGCTTACGATTTGGTCATAACCGACATTATTCCGTCAGGTTTGAACTATGTCAGCTATACCATTGATAGTAATTATCCTGACATCAGTGTGGATAATTTCACACAACCGAATGGCATGCTTGTTTGGGAATTTAACGCCCTGACAGCAACCCATCCCTTTACCACCAACGAGCATAGCTACATCAACATTCAGCTGACTTTGCATGCAGACAACGCAATTACGGCAAACGGCTATTTCCAAAATCAAAGCATGCTTGCCTACCAAGCACAGCCAACGGGAAGCATGGATGACAGTTTTATTCGTGATTACATGGGCGGTTCGCATAGCAATGCCGTGCAGACGATAGATGGTATGCCAATCAAATCAGTGACTCCGTTGACTACAACATTAGGTGGTTATATCACCTTTACGATTAGCATTCCAAGCCCAACGATTAGTGCCACAATGAAAAATGTGGTCGTAACTGATACGATTGATAATAATTTTGCGATTGATAATGCTTTTGTCAATGGCGGTTATGGTGGAGTAGCGACATACACTGGTCAGCTAGTCACGGCTACCATCAGCAGCATCACCCATGCCACTCAAGCCGATGTAATTATCGTGGCTTATGTGGCAAATACCAGCACCGTTGAGCATGGTAGCGTTCTGACTAATATTGCTACCATGCGACATGACAATTTGGATGAAAATTCAATCACGACTACCAATATCGTTACCGTTAATATAGTCAAGCCGATAGTCCACATCGCCGAAAAATATGTCTTAGCCGATGGGCGAGCTTCGCAGTTATGGCTTGAGAATTTCAATGATGGCACAGCCGATGGGGTTTCTGATATTGGCACATGGGCAGTCAATGCCAATGTCTACCAAAGCATGGGCAATGCCACTTTAGAGCGTGCCTTTTTCGGCGACCAAGCATGGACGGATTATAGCTATTCATTCATGGTACGAGCAAGCGATGAAACGGGAACAATCGGCGGCTATGTTCGACAAGATAGTGCCACCAATGCTAATTTGGGTTATCGCCTCGATTGGACAACGAATACTCTTTCGATTAATGATGTCAATGGGATGGCGGTTACAGTCTTGGACACTGTAGCACTTGGTTATACGCAGAACACTTGGCACCATGTCGAAATCCAAACTATCGGCGACCAAATTGATGTTTATATTGATGACCAATTACAACTTAGTGCCACAGATACACACTGGACAACAGGGAAAGTCGGCTTATTTTCTGATAGCAATGCGAACACTGAATTTGACGATTTGTATGTGACTCGTTTAGGTGATACATCTCATACCGTTGGAGCCAATGACCTGATAACTTATACCTTGTTCATCAGCAATCAAGGACAGATACCTGCTTACGATTTGGTCATAACCGATGTGTTGCCACATGGCTTGATAGTTAAATCGGCGACATTTAATAGCGATGATGGCTCGACAACGGCGTTGATTGCTCCCACAATGGGCGATAGCGGAGTGATTGCATGGCACTTTAATCAACTGGATAATATTAGTCCATTCGTTACCGATGAGCATGCAGGAATCGAAATCACCCTAGTTTTGACGGTTGCCGATTGGATTACGGCAAACACTTACTTACAAAATCAATCCATGCTCGAATACTATGCCATACCGACAAATGTAGGTGTTAGTCAGCGATATATGGGCGGCTCACATAGCAATGCCATGCAGACGATAGACGGCATGTCCATCAAATCAGTGACTCCATTTGAGGCGATGATTGGTGAGTATGTTACCTATACGATTGTTATGCCGAGTTCGCCGATAAGTGCTACATTGTATGATGTAATAATTACAGATACAGTGAATAGTCGGCTTATCATCGAAAGCATTGCTACAAGTGGTGGTGTTGGTATTAGTACAAATTTCGTCCAAGCAACGAAATTAATTACGGCATATTTCGACGCTATTCCACACAGCACACAGGCTTATATCACGATTACAAGCCGAATATCGGATGCGGCTGATATTGATTCGAGTACGATATTTACCAATATGGCTACGGTTGAGCATGCCACTTCTGATGCTGACAGTATCACCACAACGAATCAGGTTACGACAACTATTGACATGCCAATTCTGCATATTGGGCAGAGTTACACTACTGCTGGTATGGGCAGTGCAACCCTCATGCTTGAAAATTTCAACTTTGGTAGCCACAGCGGCATTGATGATAGCTCGGGAACATGGGTATTAACCAATGGAACATATCTCGCAACTGATGCCGTTGGTGTGCAGACTACAACACTTGGCTCAACAGCATGGACAGATTATAGCTATAGCTTCATGGTGCAAACGCCTGATGAAAACGGCATAATCGGTGGCATTGTGCGTGGCGAGCCGAACTCTGGAGCGTCAAGTCTTGGTTTGACAGGCTATCTCTTTGAATGGACAAATGACAGCCTAGCTATCATAGATGCCGCCACAGGAGTTACCTTAACGGCGATTATCAGTACTGAACTTGGCTTTGAGCCGAATACTTGGCAACATGTCGAAATTCGAGTCGAAGGCGATTTAATTCAAGTTTTCATTGATGGAATCCTATCCATTCAGGTATCGGATTCGACTTATGCAAGCGGACAGGTTGGACTCTATTCCGATGATAATAACGACACCCAATTCGACGATACTCTCGTTACAGTCATCGGCGATATGGGGCATATCGTTGGTGCGGGCGAGCTGGTTACATATACCATGTTCATCTCAAATCAAGGCACAATACCAGGCTACGACCTCATCATCAGCAACATCCTCCCTGGTGGCTTAAGTTTGGTTAGCTTCACATCTGCTAGTGATGACCCACTGGCAAACCTGACAGGTTTCCAAAACCTGACAGGTTCAGAAGGCGGAACATTAATTTGGACGGTCAATCAACTGACCGCTACCAATCCATTCAGTCCCGATAATCATATCGGCTTAACGATTACGATGGTGTTACAAGTCTCTGATTTTATAACGGCTGATACGGGTTTGATGAACCAAGTTTTCTTGACATACTACAATGCCGATACAACAACCACCCCAATTACATTGACCCATGAATACGATGGTGGGCAACATTCTTTGGAATTGAACACAGGACTACCGAACATTGATATACAAAAATCATTCAGCCCCGCAGTCGTTATAGCAGGGACATGGCTCACATACCAAATTCAAATAAGCAATACGGGCATAGTCTCGGCGATGGGCGTTAAGATTACCGATACTATTCCGATGAGTACCACTTTTATAGATGCCAGCATGCCTCATATTTATGCCAATAACGTAGTGACATGGACAATCGGCACCATGAACATCGGCGAAATTTATATGGTAACGATGACGGTCATGGTTGCCGAACAAGTCGTTACAAATTCGACAATTACGAATACAGCATGGCTGAGTAGTAGTGATGGTATGACCGATACAGATACGGTTACGACCCCGACCATATCCGAAGCCGACTTGGTAATCCATAAAACGGCTCATGTCCAATTCCCCATACCATCGAGTACACAAATCACGTATACCCTGACATTTACCAATTTGGGACCGAGCATGGCACGCAATGCGGTCGTGACGGATAGTGTACCAAGCACCATGATAAATGTTAC
>NBMH01000083.1 GCA_002084875.1 Anaerolineaceae bacterium 4572_78
AGTAAAAGCAAACTGGTATGATGAGCCTTTAGCAATGTATCAACTGGCTTTGGTATTCAGAGAACGAAAGTTATATCGCTTGAGCATTTTGTGTGCCAATAGAGTTGCCAAACTTGCCTCGCAAACATATTCATCTGATACCCCTAAATTTATCCGCCGTTTAATGTATCCTGTTTACTACAGCGATTTAGTCATACCACAAGCTGAAAAACGCAATTTAGACCCCGCTTTGATTTTTGCCCTTATCTTGCAAGAAAGTTTATACGATGCCACTGCCCAATCTCATGCCAATGCTCGTGGGCTTATGCAAATTATTCCTCCAACAGGGATTGAAATTGCTAACGATTTAGGTGAAGCAAACTATACCCATGACTACTTATCGTTACCGCATCATAATATCGAATTTGGCACATGGTATCTTCGTAAGATAATGACCATGCTCGATGAAAATCAGACTGCCTCTTTAGCGGGATACAATGCAGGACCAGGACGTGTGCAAGGCTGGCTTCAGGTGTCAGATGACATGGATGTTTTTTATGTGATGGTTCCATTCTCCGAATCACGCACCTACATTCGGCGGATTAGTACTCACTTAGCCGCATATCGAGAAATTTACGGTGAAAAATAAATTATCCTTTCTGTAAAACAAAAAACGAATGGCTTTTATTGACAAATTTCTGGTTGATATTATACTTGCTGAGGGTGAGAATTGTAATTTTAAACCCGCTATGGTGTTCACAAAACTAATCCTTTTTTTGTATAAATCTTTATTTTGAACATTGATTGGTTGATACTAAAAATAACATGGAGGGAAAAATTATGTATCAAAAAATAATAAGTGTTACCTTGTTTATTATGTTAATATCGGTTTTGCTGGTGGGATGTGGTACAGCAAGTGAATCACATGTTGAAACGCCTGTGCCACCAACCCTTACTGAACCCGAACCAACAGCAACGAACCCAGCTACACATGCACCAGAAAAGACTGCTGATGCTATCAAAGCATGCTTGGTCGTGCAGGATTCGGATGTTGATATAGATGGTTTCAACAAATATTCTTACGATGGCATGCAAAATGCCGCTAAGGATTATGACATTGAAAGTACCTATTTCATTTCCGATTCCAGTGATGATACCGATGCAGAAGCAAAGATTCAAGATTGCCTTGATTTTGGAGCAAATATCATCATCACTGTCTCTTCGGGAGGGGCATTGGTTGATTTCACTGCAAAATTCGCCGAAGATTATCCCGATGTATATTTTATTGGGGTAGACCACTTTGTTGAAAATGGACCGAAAAATTATGTTGGGATTCAGGCTCATGATGACCAAGGTGGATTTTTAGCAGGTTATCTAGCAGGCTTGGTCACTGAATCAAATGTAGTGGCTGGTATTTATGGACCACCTTACCCCGCATTGGTAAAATTCCGTAATGGGTATGAGCAAGGTGCTAAGTTAGCTGCCAAAGAGCTTGGTAAAGAAATTGAAACACTTGGCATTTATCTTGATAGCTTCAGTGACCCTGAAACAGGAGCGGCTACCGCACTTGATTATATCGAACAAGGAGCCGATGTGGTTTTCGGTGCGGCTGGATTGACTGGAACGGGTGCTATCGTTGCCGCTGCTGAAAAAGGCGTGTATGTCATTGGCGTTGACCAAGATGAATATTACACCTCGTTTGAAGGTGGAAATGCAACTGGTGCCGAGTATATCATCAGTAGTGCTGTAAAGCATGTTAATGTTGGTGTTTATGATACTATTTCAGCAATTGTGGAAGAAGATTTTGACACCTTTCCTGGTGGTAGTAATTATTACTTAAGTGTTGAAAATGGTGGTTTATCCTTTGCGGGTAAACATGATGCCGATATTTCTGATGAGTTGTATGACAAGGTAGCAGAAACTGAAGCCCGATTGACAATTGGTGATATTTCGACAGGTGTTGACTCTGAAACTGGAGAGGTAACTAACCCATAACCTGTTTCTAAAATTGACTTTCCTCAATTTGTTATTTGTTGATGCAAGATGGCAATTTCATCACGTATAGCTGCTGCTCGTTCAAATTCAAGTTTGGTGGCGGCATCTCGCATTTCAATTTCTAATTCATCGATTCGGTTGTTAATTTCATCGGGCGTGGTAGGCTGATAAGATTCTTGTGTTTCTGTGACCAGTTGCAATTTTGAATCCTCTTCAATCGCATCGTATGTTAAGGGACGAATCTCTTTGCTGATTGATTTGGGTGATATACCATGTTTTTTGTTGTATGCTATTTGTTTTTTACGCCGCCGATTTGTTTCATGGATTGCCCGCGTCATAGAGGGTGTAAGTTTATCGGCGTACATGATGACTGTTCCATCAATATGACGAGCAGCTCGTCCCATTGTCTGAATCAGTGCCGATTCGGAACGTAAGAATCCTTCTTTGTCGGCATCTAAAATAGCTACCAATGATACTTCGGGTAGGTCTAATCCCTCTCGCAGTAGATTGATACCAACAATCACATCATAAATCCCCAACCTCAAATCATGTAAAATATCCACCCGTTCTAACGTTTTTATATCGCTGTGAAGATAATGAACGCTAATACCAATTTCCCCAATGTAATCGGCTAAATCTTCTGCCATTCGTTTTGTCAATGTTGTGATTAAGGTACGTTGTCCTTTTTCGACACGTTGATTGATTTCATGGAGTAGGTCATCAATTTGCCCTTCGGTCGAGCGGACATGAATTTTTGGGTCAACCAAGCCTGTAGGACGAATAACCTGTTCAATAGTTTGTTCTGTATGTTCTTTTTCATAGGGACCGGGAGTGGCAGTGGTGTAAATAATTTGGTGAACACGACTTTCCCATTCCGAAAATGTCAAGGGACGATTATCTAAAGCACTTGGCAAACGAAAACCATAATCAACCAACGTCATTTTTCGTGACCTATCACTTTTGTACATGCCACGAATTTGGGGCAGTGTCATGTGGCTTTCATCGACAATCATCAAAAAGTCGTCGGGAAAATAATCAATCAATGTCCATGGGGGCGAGCCTTCGGGACGTTGCATCAAAAGACGTGAATAGTTTTCCACGCCAGCACAGGTGCTAATTTCACGCAACATCTCTAAATCGTGGTTGGTGCGTTGTTCGAGGCGTTGAGCTTCAAGAAGCAACTCTTTATCACGAAGGTATTTCAAACGCTCTTCGAGTTCGGCTTCAATATCAATCAAAGCCTGGTTCATTTTTTCTTTGGTGGTAATAAAGTGTTTGGCGGGATAAATAGTAATTTCGTTTAACTTTTCTTCAATTTCCCCTGTGATACGATGCACTTGAGTAATACGGTCAATTTCATCACCAAAGAACTCGACTCGATACACCAATTCGTTGTAAGCAGGGCAAATTTCTAAAGTATCGCCCCGTACTCGAAATGACCCTACCTTGAGGTCATAGTCATTCCGTTCATAATGAATATCTACCAATTGCCGCAACACTTTATCGCGATGGCGTGTTGTTCCTTTTACGAGGGCAATATGTGCTTTACCATAAGCCGACGGGTCACCCAAACCATAAATGGCACTGACACTTGCCACGATGATGACATCATGGCGAGTAGAAAGAGCTTCTGTTGTGCCTAGCCGCATGCGTTCAATTTCTTCGTTGATTTTAGTTTCCTTTTCGATATAGGTGTCGCTACGGGGAATGTATGCTTCAGGGCGATAATAATCATAATAACTAACAAAATACTTAACGGCACTATTCGGAAAGAAATCGCTAAATTCACGATAGAGTTGAGCCGCTAATGTTTTATTGTGTGCCATCACCAAGTTGGTCGCCAGTCGGCTTAAAATCAGATACCAGTTCAAATTTTGACATAAATTTAATATCCATTTTAACACATGTCTAAGAAATCCAATTTCTTTGGAATTATACTCCAACTTTCACCAAAACGGAAAAATCACAAAAAGTTTTGTCGTTCCATGATTACGTTTCATGATTATATCGTTGGGTAATCGTAATGTTACCGTCAGGTTAAAATAGCCCAAAACATTAAAAAATTAAAATACAGATTTGCAATTAAATAATTTTGTGGTATAATGTGCTGTGTTGTTAAGACGGGATGTAGCGCAGTCCGGTAGCGTGCACGGTTCGGGTCCGTGAGGTCCTCGGTTCAAATCCGGGCATCCCGACTGCGATTACAAGTTTGGCGGGGCGTGGCGCAGCCCGGTAGCGTGCTTCAATGGGGTTGAAGAGGTCGTTGGTTCAAATCCAATCGCCCCGACTTGTTGCCTTTGTAGCTCAGTTGGTAGAGCGCTTCCTTGGTAAGGACGAGGTCATGGGTTCAAATCCCATCGAAGGCTTTAAAAGCTCACCATGTTACATGGTGAGCTTTTAGCGTTCAAAATTTCATGATAATGTTTTTGAATCTTGTCTATGCCTGACTTAGCAATTATCATCGTTAATTATAATACCTGCGATTTGCTTCGAGATTGTCTGCAATCTATTCGAGATAGTCAATACCATCCCTACACCATTGAAACATGCGTTGTTGATAACAATTCAACTGATGACAGTGTGAAGATAGTACGCCAAGAATTTCCTGAAGTGCATGTGATTATCAATCAGGAAAATTATGGCTTTGCTCAAGCGAATAATCAAGGCTTGCGTCATTTTGGTTTTGAATATGGTGGAAAAGATTTACCATGTTATGCTATGCTTCTCAATCCTGATACCAAACTCATGCAGCATAGCTTAGCTACCATGCTCAATTTTATGGATACTACTCCTCAAGCAGGAGTCACAGGTCCCAAATTAATTCTACCCGATGGCTCACTTGATTTAGCATGTCGACGCAGTTTTCCAACTCCCACAGTCAGTTTTTATCGCCTGATGGGATTAGCTAAATTATTTCCAAAACACCCAACCTTTGCCCAATACAACATGACTCATGTTGACCCCGATATGTTAATTGAAGTGGATTCGGTGGTGGGAGCATGCATGATGGTGCGGGGCAAAACAATTGAAGAAACAGGGCTGCTTGATGAACGTTACTTCATGTATGGTGAAGATTTAGATTGGGCATTTCGCATCAAACAGAATGGCTGGCATGTATTTTATAATCCATTGGCTACAGTCTTCCATGTCAAGCGAGCCGCTAGCCGTCACAGCCGCAAAGCAAAATTAGAATTTTATCGACGTAACCACTATGCTAACACAACGCCATGGTGGTTACATTATTTTGTCCTTTCGGGAATCTATCTGAAATGGGGATTAACATATTTGGTATCCTAAATCGGTTCAGAAATTCAACTTTTCCAAAAAGTTGAACTTCTAAACGCACCATCCGCTGTACCACCTATCAGCTGTCATATCAACCGATGTATCCATGTAAATACGTAATTGTTTCATAAGCCAATCCTTTCATTGTGAATATTTCACATGAGTTCGATATACTCGTGAAGGTCATAAAATAACATCTTGGATTAAGACAAGGGGCTGGGGTTGGGGTCTTTTCTTTACCCCCCAGCACCACAGTACCCAGAAACCCAGAACCTAATATGAGCGGGAGCAACGGAACCCATTGTTGTTGTATCCATCTGATGTCATATCCACCCACCGACCCGATAACATACCAAAAACTACCACACCACAGCCATGCACCATCTAAACAACTACCGAATTATTTTCGATTTTTCCAGTTAATAATATAATCAATAATTCCCATTATGATACCAAAAACTAATCCAACTATTCCTCCAAAAATAACTGTCATAGATACAATTTCAGTAATCACAGAAATAATAGTTTCACTAGGTTCTCTTAATGCAAAAGCAAGCACAGAAAAAAGTACTGCGGTAACAACAAATCCAGCCGTTACACCAAGTCTTATACTTCTCCACATTATTGTCCGAAAGGAATTTAATTCTATTTCTGATTTCTCTGATTCATTTTCCAATTGTAATTTTAAACTGTCTATTTCATATTCAGTTAATCTTCGTTTTTCCACTTCCTCTAACAGTTTCCCTTTAGTCTCAACTTGTCTTTGTAATTCCTGTTCAAATTTTTCTTGCACATTTGCCAATTGCAATTGTAAATTATCAATGTCAGTATTTAGTGCCTCCTCAGTTTTCTTTTGTTCTATTTGTTCAGTTTGCAATGATTCTTCTAACACTGCAATCCTCTCTTTATAAACCACTTGGATAGCTTCCTTTGCTTTCTGTAATTTCTTAGATTCGATTTGCAATGACTCTACAACATCCACACCCGTCACTGCTAAATGCAAATATCGTGTTGCTTCCATGTAAGTCGGTCCTAGTGAAATGACCTTGACCAACAAATCTTGTGCCTTATCCATGTCATTTGTTTGCAATGCACCCAATGATTGCTGATACATGCTATCGAGAGTTGTCTTTCGTTCTAACAGTGTTAAATCTGGTAGAGATTCTGATTCTTCAGGATATTCGGCATGCAATTTTTTCGCTAATTCTAGTGCCTGTTGATAACGCCGTTTATCTAGGATTGTTTGCAGTTCATGCAAGCTTTGTTCCAAACGAACAGCTCGAATCTTCGCCTCAACTTTTGCTACCAAATCAGGCATGTCTGCTTGTTGATAAGCATGTAATGCCATTTCAAAATCATCACCTTGCCAGGCATCATCACCACGCCCTTTCCAAATCGTTTGCCGCCCACGCATGGATTCAGCTTGATTCGGTTCTAATTCTAAAGTGCGGTCATATAACTCTAATTTCTCATCATCATCTTTTGCCTGTTTCACCTGTGCTAACAAAACCTGCACCAAACGAGGTCGAGCGGCAGCGGGGTGATATGCCCATAGCGATTCCAACAATTGACGAGCCCAGACAATTCACCTTGTGCCAACAGGATTTCTGCTAAGAGTTGATTCCCCTGCACATGGTTCGGATTTAAGCCAATCGCCTGACTCAAAAGAGCAACTGCTTGCTCTAAATTGCCCATCCTGTACAAACCTACGCCAGCTTGATACAGAGTTTGAGCCACAGGATTGATATGGTCAATTTCCTCCTGCACTCGTTTCAAGGGTTTATTTTCCACAATCCATTGCCGTAGCAATTCAACTCGAAAGCGATATGTCTCTTTTTGACCATCAACAGGCTCAATCAAATCCCATTTCTGCAAAATATCAGGGGCATTTTGCAATTCGCTAATCACTATCCGCACTCCACTATCGAGCAGGCGTTTCTCCAATTCGGTTTGACTGATTGCCCTTGCACCTGCTTCTGCCAACGTAGCCGCGACCACCCGCTCGGCAGGTTTCAAGCCATCCCATAGCCACTCTAAGGCATTGGTAGCATGGCTAATCGTTTGTGGCACGGCATTATCCACATCATCAGTGGTAATGGTCGGCGGGTCGAGTGGGTTATTTTCATAAGCTAATTGCCAAATATCTTGACAAAGTTGTTGGTTGATGTAAGGGTGTCCACCTGTCAAAGCATAAATATGTGACACCGTTTCATCAGGGAAAATTAGCGTTTCGTTATCTTGTGCTAAACGAACCAAGGCATGCGTATCCACTTCTGATAGCAATGAAACCCGTTGGGATTTAACGCCTTTGAATACGGACAGAGTCAAACTTGACAAATCTTCGGGACGGCGACCGATGACAAATAAAAACTGAATCCGTTGCATGTTCATGCTTATGAAATCACGCAAAAAAGGAAAAAAGTCTTTACCTGCTTGTTCCTCTTGTGGATTATCCAAAACATCAAATTCATCCAACAGAAACACCAACTGCTCATCGTCATGCAATTGAGCTAGGACTTGTGGTAAAAACTGTTCACGAAACATGCGGGGCGTGTCATGCCATTTTTCAGGCATGAGTATATCGACCGTGTTCGCCAACCGTGTCGCCAATTCTTGCAAAACAATCGCCAATGGCAGGGAGGCTTTATCTTGCAAATCAAAAAAAACTGTGCGAAACTTGCCCTCATGCGGCAAGTGTTGTAACAAATGTTGCATGACCGATGTTTTACCGATACGCCGTTGCCCAAACAACACTAGGGCATTTTCATGCGGACTACCTAATATCCGCATGACCTCTCGAAAAACATCTCGCCGCCCGACGAAGGCATCACTTTTGCCGACGGGGTTGCCTGCAATATATGGATTCTCATGATAATTTAAATCAAGATACATATTACTCCTTCACGGTTAGACCTGACAGGTTTTTAAAACCTGTCAGGTCTAATAATTATCCCTTCTTGCTTTGACATGAAAAAGCAAGTTTTTTCGCTCCACGATATAGAATACTCTGTTATACACGAAATTGTCATGTGATACAATTTTCTTAACAATAATTTGTTTATTGCTAGAATTGTGGTATCATGACTCATTGATATTATGTGAACAAAACGAAGTCCGCATAAGACAAGAAAGGTTTTCGAAACCCTTTCTTGTCTAAACTTGATAGGAGTAAACTAATGAACGAAAACACATTTTCTAAAATAGAACCCATGCTTGATGAATTGACTGAGGCTGAACTTATTTATCTAATGGAAAAAAGAACATCCTATTCGAACAGGTGGCGATTTATTGAAATACGTAGCAGGCTTATGGGCTGACCGTGATGATATTGGTGATTCTGTTGAATATGCGGCAGAATTAAGGAAGAAAGCATGGCGGAGAAATACCTAATTGATTCAGATGTGTTAATTGATATTTTACGAAATTACGCACCTGCAATTGCTTGGCTAAAATCAATTGCTAAGTACCATGCAGATATTCACATAATGTCTGCTATGGAAATTATTGATGGTTCTAGGAATAAGATTGACTTAAATCATAACAAAAAGTTTATAATCCAATTTTCGATTTTATTTCCTGCAACTGAAGAAATGAAATTAGCTTATCAATTGCTAATTACGCATAGGCTTGCAACAGGTATTGGTATTGCAGATTGCATGATTGCTGCTACTGCAAAACAGCGTGGCATAAGGTTATACAGTTTTAATGCCAAGCATTTTCGCCATGTAGAAGGGTTGGACATGCGTATGCCTTACCAACGAAAGTAAGCCAACCACAATGATTGTTATTGATACACATATTTGGATTTGGCTTATTCAGGGAAATGACCGATTGAACAAAACGAAGTCCGCATAAGACAAGAAAGGTTTTCGAAAACTTTTCTTGTCTAAACTTGATAGGAGTAAACTAATGAACAAAAACACATTTTCTAAAATCGAACCCATGCTTGATGAATTGACTGAGGCTGAACTTATTTATCCCGTGAGTCCTCCAACAACTCCCTCAACCATGCCACTAACTAATGCTTGGAAATAATCATGTCCATGTGCTTGTATTCCTTGCCCAATTTTGCCCACATGAAACCGTAACCGTTCGGCAATGTTATCGGTCAAATGTTCCACATGTAGCCATTCCACCAATTTTCTCTCATCGGCTAATACCTCGCCTAATTCATCTTTAATCCACCATAACATCGTCTGCGGTCCGATTCGCCATTGCAAGGGAAACCGTTTATCCTGAATGACCATGCCCGTTTTTTGCAATTCATTGGGCGGCACCAATGCCTTTAGGTCAAAACTGATGACATTTGAGATTAACTCATTTTCTTGTAAGAAATTATGAGCGTATTCATTCAAATTAAATATAGCAATGGTGGAAAAGGCTCGCCGCATATCCTCTGACCAAATTTGCCATGTCGCGGCAAAATGATGATAATGTTCTTTGTACAGCCGCTCACTCATGAGTTGCCAACGCTCTGTTTTATCGCTGATATCTTCCTCATAAGCTTCCCACAAATAATATGCCGCCGCTTGTAATAAATAGGGATGTTGCCCAGCTGCTTCCATGATAATTCGACGGTCTTCGGATGTAAATCTGTCACCAGCTCTATCCAATAATTTAGCAACATCACGCGGTATTAGCCCTTCCAATACGACTTCGGCAAGGGTATTGAAAAAGGGCGAACCCGTTTGATTAAATTGTTGAGTTCGTTCATTAAAGCTCGGTTAATGACAAACGGCTGGCAGTAACTACTGATAAGCCTCCTGTCGAACGCGATGCCAACGACCTCAAACCTGCATAAAATTCGGCACAATTCAAACGAGTATGATGTAACACCGTATCAAATTCATCTAAAAGCAAAACCAATTGCTTGTTATTGTTATACAACATTTCAAAAAAACGTTCCATCTCATAAGAATAACCAGCAAAGTTTTTCTGATAGCATTTATTGTACTGTTTTGCTAAAGGCGAGTCAGGGACAGGTTCAATTAACTGCTCATGAATTGGCACCAATGCCCGTTCCCAAAAATGGGCAACGGTACGTTTAGCATCAAATGCCTGCATATCCATCCCCGAAAAAATCAAACGTTCTTGAATAGGCAAAGGAAGTTGTCGACGTAACTCCGCCGATTTCAGAAAATGTAGCAGTGATGTTTTGCCCATGCGCGGCTCACTTATGATGGCAGATGATTGAGCATTGTTTAGGATACGTTGCACTATTGTCCGCAAGGCACGCTCATAACCAAAAAATGACTTTGCGGAAACAGGTTTACCATATTGAAATGGATTGATATTAAAAAGCATAATGTTGCTCCATTTTAGATTAAATCTAAGAACATCTAATCATACATTACCTGAAGCAATTTGGCAATTCTCTGCGTTCAATGCGGACTCCAGACCTGATTTGCCATAGAGCCGATGGTGTGTTATCATACTAAAAACGGTCATGAAAAAGGTAACATTTTCACAAGGAACTTGACATCCATGGTCTGTGTGGTAAGGAAACCGCACCTACATCAAAAATTAAGGAAAAAACAATGAGTAGTTCAGCCTATTCGATGAACATGTTTCATAAACAATCTACCGTCCAATTTGCTCGAATCATGAAAACGGCTTACTTAAACTATGCCGTTGAGACCATCAAAGACCGAGCTTTGCCTGATGTGCGGGATGGCTTAAAACCTGTCCACCGCCGAATTTTGTATACCATGCAAACGATGAGTTTGCGTTCTAATATCAAACATCGTAAATCTGCTCGAATTGTCGGTGAGACAATGGGAAAATATCACCCGCATGGCGACACCTCGATTTATGACGCTATGGTGCGCATGGGTCAAGATTTTGCCATGCGTATTCCTTTAGTTGATGGGCAGGGAAATTTTGGTTCGATTGATGGGGATAGTGCGGCGGCTATGCGTTACACCGAAGTTCGCATGACTTCCCTTGCCGAAAAATTAATGAGCGATATTGAATCCGACACCGTCGCATGGCAAAATAATTTTGATAATACCCTCAAAGAGCCGATATATCTGCCCGCTAGATTTCCAAATCTGCTCGTCAATGGTAGCGAAGGAATTGCGGTGGGCATGGCTTCCAAAATACCCCCGCACAATTTGGCTGAGATATGCCATGCCCTGATTTACATGGCACAAAATTGGCACAGCCTTGATGAAATTACGGTAACTGATTTGATGGAATTTGTGCAAGGTCCCGACTTTCCGACTGGTGGCATCATCTATCAAAACCGTGATAAAGGGAACGAAAAAGTTAATATTGTTGAACAGCTTTATCGCACAGGGCGAGGCAAAATCACCATGCAAGGGGTAATTGGTGGGCAAGATTCAAACGGCAATCCGATTAGCAAATTGGAGAATGCACGCCGTTTGGTCATCACTGAAATACCTTATGGATTAAACAAATCAACACTGCTATCCCAAATCGCCGATGGTGTACGCAACGAAAAAATTAAGGGCATCAGTGATTTACGAGACGAATCCGATTACGAAGGCATGCGAATTATTGTGACTGTAACGCGAGGCTATAAGGCACCAGATGTATTGGCTCAACTGTTGAACAAAACCAACTTTCGCATGACCTACGGAGCAATTAACTTAGCATTGGTAAATAGCGAACCAGAATATTTATCGCTCCATCGTATTTTGCGTTTGTTCATCGAACACCGCTTAGATGTTATCAGTAAACGAACCAAGCATGAACTAGCAAAACGTGAAAAACGACTACATGTCATAGAGGGCATATTAACTGCCCTGCGAAATATTGACAAGGTGATTGATGTTATTCGTAAATCGCGTAAAACCGACACGGCTCGACGAAATTTGATGGAGGCATTGAAGTTAAGCGAGGAACAAGCAAAGGCAATATTAGACATGCGACTGGCTCGTTTGGTTTCAATGGAACGGCGAAAATTAGACATTGAGCAAAAAGAATTGAGAAAACGAATTTCATTTTTGAAGGGACTGCTTGAATCCGAAACAAAACAGCTCGATATTGTCATTGAGGAAACACAGGAAATTAAAAATGAATATGCTACTCCTCGTTTGACCACAATTTTAAGTACGGAAGAAATGGATGAGTTGATTACCAAAGCCGATTTGTTAAAGCCGAAGGGAAAACAAATTATCATTGTTACTAATCGAGGCATGATTTATCGGCATGAGGCAAAGGGATTTCGCTTGACGCAAACGGTAGGCGTAACGAAACGAGCCGTTGATGCTCCCCTTTTTCTGTTGCGTACTCAAGCAGATGATAAAATTTTGTTCGTTTCCAATAAAGGACGTATTTGGCGGGGACCTGTTTATCGTGTTCTCGATAAAATGACTTCTACAGAAATTGGCTTGCAAAAAGGTGAAGGAATTATCATGGCTGATATTCTGCGTCCTGAGTCGTTTTTAACGATGGTTAGCAACAACGGAAAGGTGAAACGTATCGCCACAGTCGATTTAAGTGGCAGTGAAGTTTATTGGAGTACGGCTATGGGCGGCTTGAAAGAAAATGATGAGGTAATTGCGGCTGGTTTAACGGCTGATACATGCAAGGTGATGTTATTTACCAAACATGGCAAGGCGATTAAATTTGCTGAGATAGAGGTTAATCCGCAATCAGGTGGCAATGCTACTGGTGTGACTGCTATTCGACTACGCAATGGGGACATGCCAGTAGCTGGTGCAATTGTGCCTGCCGATGAGAGCAATTTATCGGCTGTCATCATCACCGAACAAAACTTAGTAAAACGAACGGCATTGCTTAGTTTTTCAACGCAAGGCAGAGCAGGACAAGGTGTGCAAGCAATCAAAATTACTCAAAAAACAGGAAATGTAGTAGCTGCCACAGTGGCACATAATGATGGCACTGTCAGCGTGTTTTCAAGAAAAAATAGGCGACATCTTCTAAGAGTAGCCGATATTCCATCGGGAAGTCGCACAAGTCAAGGGCAAAAGATGATTGATTTTGACATGGGGGATACGATTGTGCGGGTGGTGGCGTTTGATTGATTTTACCATGCACATTGGATTTCATTACACATCTGCATTACGACAACAAGGGGGTATTGGGCGTTATACACGTGAGCTTATCAATACTCTAGCTATCTTAGATACAAAAAATCGTTATACCTTGTTGGTTAGCAAAGACTCACCTTTAGATAAACTCCCAACACTGCCCGATAATTTTCAAGTGAAGGTCATGCCCCTTACAGAAAAAATCATGACCATTTTATGGCATCGGTTATACTTGCCGTTATGGGTTGATGTTGGGGGAGGGGCTTACGATATATTTCATTCTCCAAATTTTATTTTGCCTCCTCTATATAACACATGCGGTTTGCTTACTGTTCATGATTTATCATTTATGAAATATCCTCATAAAACCGTACCCAAATTACAAAAATGGCTTAGCAAAACCGTACCACATAGCATTAAACGAGCAACTCATGTTTTAGCTGATTCTATGAGTACTAAAAACGACCTTGAAACAATGTTAAATGTGCCGTCTAAAAAAATAAGTGTAGTAGGTGCAGGAGTTGAATCTCGGTTTAAACCGATAATAGATACTCACATATTAAATCATGTTCGGCAAAAATATAATCTGCCCACAAAATTTATACTAGGGTTAAGCACCTTAGAACCTCGTAAAAATTTCGAAGGTCTTATCCAAGCATTTAATCATGTTGAGCCGTTTTTTTCGGATATGCATCTGGTTATTGCTGGGGGAAAAGGGTGGCTTTATGAATCTATTTTTGCCGAAGCAGAATCCTCGTCTGTGTCAGATAAAATTCATATTATTGGTTTTGTAGATGATGATGATTTGCCTGCCATTTATTCTATGGCAGAGGTATTTGCTTATCCATCGTATTACGAAGGATTTGGCATCCCCGTGTTAGAATCAATGGCATGTGGGACACCTGTTGTAGCGGCAGACAATTCATCACTGCCCGAAGTAATGGGAGAAGCAGGCATAATGGTTCCTGCCACAGATATAACAGCCTTAGCGGTGGCAATAAAAGAACTTTGTTGTGACCATGCTTTACGAGAGCGATATATCCAACGCGGTTTTGAGCAAGCATCTAAGTTTACATGGGGAAAAACAGCAGATATATTGTTAAATGTGTACTCAATGATTTCAACAGTAAAGCAATAAACGTTATTTTTAGCAAAAAACTATAGCAGTTTTTGAAATTGCTATAGTCTGAACGCATTTTGCCAACTTGTCTTATCCACAGTCTTGTTGGTTAGAAACACTACTTTGTGTTGATTGGCAAGGTTGGTCATAGCTTCATCCCACTCCAAACCTGCCACAACTGGTAATGCCGTCAAACCCATTTTGCGAAGTGTCTCCGCTCGATTCATGGCACGTTTAATGTCGGTTTCTTCGGCTCGCCATGAGACTTCAATTGCCAACACAATATTGGCTTTAGTGCCTTTTTGCTTCCCACCCCACAGTAAATCCAAAGCAAGTACATGGTCGTGTTCCTGTTCGGTGATGATGTCATTGTCTTCGGCTTCCTCAAGCAAAAGACCAATCTCATGTCGGGCATCATGCCCTCTACGCATAAACTTGCCAAAGATAGAAGCAGCATGTTGAACAATACGGCTTTCGTAATTAAAGCCCTTAACTTGTGCCACTTCACGACTGAGTCTGGTTACATCTTTTTTGATATAAGTTATGTCACGTTTCATCTCAGCACGTTCGGCGGCGGCTTCAGCAAAGCCACGTTCGACTCTATCTTTTAATGTAGCCACATCTTCTTTCAATACAGCCACATCTTCTTTCAATACAGCCACATCTTCTTTCAATACAGCCACATCTTCTTTCAATATAGCCACATCTTCTTTCAATACAGCCACATCTTCTTCAATATGACCAACTCGTCTAGTAAGCTTTTGCAGAGCCCATTGCATCTGTTGTTGTGATTCTTCCAAATCATGAAATGCTTTAGCAATATCAAGGCTAGGGAACAGTACCTTGACCAATTTACGCCGCCATTTTGGATGCATGTCAACAAATTCTACAAATTCTGAAAAGCTTGTTTCTGTTGTCATCATAATTATCTATTTCCTTTCTTTTCAGTTACATTTTATCTTACCGATTAATATTATACCACAAACCAATCCAACTTACAAAAAAGACAAACAAACTCTATAAAACACACAACAAGAAAGCTAGTACCACTTGGATTGGATAGAAACGGAAATAGAACAATATGAACACTAACTTATCTTCCATGTGCTTCAATGTACTTTTCCGCCCCCCTCCGTGTTTACGTTCACGAGGGGTTTTCCGTCTCTTTTCTCGTTTTTCCAGGTCTGCTTGGTATGCTTTAGTAAATGCTATTAACAGTCGTACAAAAGCTACTTTATTAAGACCAGTGAACGTTTTGAATAGGCGAGATTTTTTCCTGATTTTATGGAGTAACGGGCTATGTCGGGCAGGCAGTTCAGTTTGAGTCTGACAGGGCAGATTATCTTATCATCCCCCACGCAGAACAAACTGGCTTGGACATTCAAGGCGATTTGACCATTGTTGGTTGGTTTCACATGCAGGCTAATGACCAATATATGAGCCTTGCCTCTAAGTACGAGTGGGGTGTAAACGAGCGAGCATATCGCTTGGGCATTATGAGCGATAATAAGTTGGAATTTATTATTTCTCCTGATGGGACTTATCCAAAGGATGCTATTCTCATTGGTCATACAGCTTTGCAACTAGAGACATGGTATCATGTGGCGGCCGTGTTTGATACAGCAAATCAGACAATGGTTCTCTATCTCAATGGTGAATTAGAGACAAGCCTCGATGTGCCTTTTAATTCGATTTATAATTCCAGTTCTCCTTTTGTCTTGGGAGCAAATCAAAAAAATGAAACAATTGTGCAGTCGTTTGTGGGCTTGTTGGATGAATGGCAAGTCTATAATCAAGCACTTGACCAAACAGCTATTCGCAATCTGATTGATATGCCTTGAGCCACTTACCGTTCTCGTTTAGAGCCACATCAGCCTTTGACGGTTCAGTTTAATAATCTGTCGGTCAATAGTAATCAGTTTGTGTGGTCTTTTGGTGATGGTAGCCTCCTTAGCACTCAAGCACATCCCACACATGCTTATACTCAAAGTGGCAAATATCTGATAACTGTATTAGCGGGAAATGGGGTCTTTACGGACACGCTGACAAGATATTTGCATGTCAGTGATTTGGAGAGTGGTTTGCAGGGACATTGGGAGTTGGATGAAAGCGAAGGGGTGCGATATGATTATACGGCTAATGGTAATGATTTAACAGCGGTGCAAGGAACAACAGTTGTAACAGGGCAGGTCAATTTGGGTGCCAAGTTGCAGGATGATTATCAACAGTATTTGATGATTGCCGATGAAGACCAAACAGGCTTGAATATCGCAGGAGATTTGACTATTGCAGGTTGGATAAACTTGGCAAGTAAGAATAAGTATATGGTTTTAGCAGGTAAATATGAGTGGGGTGTGCAAAATCGAGCTTATCGTTTGAGTTTGATAGATGACAACCGTCTTCAAGTAACCATTTCGCCTGATGGTCGACAGTTAGCTAGTTATATGTTAGATGGGCAGACAGCATTACGCACTGATTATTGGTATCATGTGGCAGCGGTCTTTGATAGTCAAGCACAGACTATGCGTCTTTATCTCGATGGCATGTTAGAAGCAGAGAGAACGGTTAATTACAGCACAATTTATACCTCAACAGCACCGTTTATGTTGGGAGCAAATGTGCAAAATGGTAATGTAGTGCAGTATTTTGATGGCTACTTAGATGATTGGTGGGTCTATGGTATGGCATTAAGCCAATTTGAGATAGAGAGTTTGCGGCGGCGCGGTATTTGACCATTCCCGATGTGATTAAGCCACCGGATGAGAAATTAGGTTGGCAGATTATTACGACTACAATTGCCCCCGTAGTTATCGGTGAACAGGCAATCACCTGCTCGCGTGGGACATAGCATGGTAGCAGATAATGCCAGTAGTAAAATATACCTTTTTGGAGGGAATGATGTGGAAAAATATTACAATGATTTATGGGTATATGTAAATGATGATTGGCAGGTGATTATACCGACAAATACACCTATTACACCAATAAATGCATTTCCTTCACCTCGAACAGCAACTGCTCTAGCGTATAATGTAAATGCTCAAAACAATTGAAAATGTACGACCTGGATTTCCTCAAAACCATCAAAACGAATATAATCTCATTACTGATTTTGGTTATGATCATTTGGGTCATTCTACCTTGATTACCGATACCGACGGCCGGGTGCAGTGTATTTTTTATGATGACCGCAGTCAGATAAAGCAGACCATTACCAATTGTAACCATGAGACCTTGATTGGATCAAGTGGTTCGTATGTTCGCAGTCAACCTGACCATGTGGACATTGATGAAAATCTTATCACTACCTTTGAATATGACCCACAGGGATTATGGCTAATGATAATTAAGCCGTTTGGTTCAGTAATTCGTAGCGAGTATAACAGTTTGGGACAGGTTATC
The DNA here is from genome assembly GCA_002084875.1 of Anaerolineaceae bacterium 4572_78. GTDB lineage: Bacteria > Chloroflexota > Anaerolineae > 4572-78 > 4572-78 > 4572-78. The sequence continues at coordinate 17,800 of NBMH01000083.1, forward strand.
CGTACCATTGTTAATTATCGAGATGGTGTCTATCATCCATCAGAACCTGATAAGGATATTATCACCAATTTTGTTTATGATGGGGTAGGTAATCTGATAGAATCAATTGACCACTTAGGACGAAAAACACATAAGCAGTATAATGAACTAAATCAGTTGATGACTATGATTACCAATTATCAAGATAACCCTCAAGCCCGTAATGGCACAGACAGGCATATCACCTGGCAGTATGATTATGATGTTTTGGGTAATCTGACTACCGTAACCAACCCACTTGAACAAGTTACATCATACACTTATAATTATCGAAATCAAATTGAGATGATTAGCCAATCCTTAGACCGAATGATAGCCTTTAACTATAATGTCGTTGGTAACCTGACCGATATGACCGATAGTGAGGGACATACCAGCCATTACAAATACGATAGCTTAAATCAACCAACCATAATTGATTATTCCGATAGCACCCCCGATGTACATTTTTTCTACGACACAATGGGTAACTTAGCCGAAATGCAGGATGGGACAGGTATAACCACCTACATCTACGATGCCCTTTATCATTTAACCAATGTCCAAGATGGAGCAGGCTATCAGCAGGAGTATGGCTATGATGCGGTAGGCAATCGCACTTCTTTAACCTATCCCGATGGGAAACAGGTTAACTACACCTACGACCCAAGTAATCGCTTGCAAAGTGTGACCGATTGGCGAGAAAGGATGTATCATTATCAATATGACCAAGCCAGTCGCTTAAAGCAAATCAGTCTGCCAAATGATATTGCCAGTTATTATGATTATGACCAAGCAGGTCGTTTGACCTCAATAGAGCAGCGATTGTTTACGCAAGCAAATTGGAAAGCCATGGGGAATTACACCTATCAAACCGATAGTCTTGGAAATCGAACCGAAACACAAGAGCAAGTCTATCATCTTCCATCAGGGACATACTTGGAACAAGATGGCGAGGTGATGATAGAAGCAGAAAAGTATGGACATAAGGTGGCAACTGACTCCCACGAATGGAAGTGGAAAACCATCCGCACAGGCTACTATGGTGAAAGCTACCTTCAAGTTCTGCCCGATAGAGGTACTTTTTATTCCAATGAAGTAAAGAGTAATAGTACCATAGCCATGGTAGAATATCCCATCTATTTCAACACGCCAGGCATATATGCGGTGTGGCTGAATGGTATGGCCAGTAGTGCCGAAAGTGATTCGGTCTATGTCGAACTAGATGACCAAATAGAACCAGTCAGCCAATTTCCCTTGCATCGTTGGGGTTGGAATAATGACCCCGTTTTGCTAGAGGTGAAAGAAAAGGGAGAACATACCCTAACTATCTCAATGCGTGAGGATGGGCTACGGATAGACCGTCTGTATCTCAAACAAGTCAGCGATTCATGGAATAGGATGCAATGGGATATGACCCCAGGCGAAAATAGAGATAGTGAACTGACAAGTTTGCGTCATGTGGGGGATAGCACTGGTGATGATTATGTCTACGAATATGATGCCGTCGGCAATCGAACCCAAGTACGGCAAAATAGGGAAAGTACCAATTATGTCTACGATGTGGGAAATCGCTTACAAGAAAAAGATGAACAAACTTATACATTGATAATAATGGCAACTTGCTTGCAAATGAGGAACGGTCAAACCAATTTGATGGAGCAAATCGGCTGATAGAGAGCATTCGCGACGAGACTAGAACGCAGCCGCAAATCATAATGCAGCCGCAATATGATGACTTAGGCAACCGTGTGGCCCAAACAATTGATGGTGAAACGACCAACTATGCCCTTGATATTGCGGGGGGCTTACCTGAAATGGTGCAGACAAGCGAAGGCAATAGTTACCTACACCTACCATGTCTAATCATGACCGAAAATGAGGACAGAGAACGAAGATATCTTTTACAAGATGGTTTGGGGTCTGTACGACTAACATTAAAAGAGTCAGGGAGTTCATTTGTTACCTATGCTACCTATCAATACAGTCCCAATGGCGAACCAGATATAAATTTTACTCAATACAGTGCAGTGGTACCCCCGGGTTATCCACCCCCTGTCTTCCCTGAGCATGATACGCAATTCTACGGCTATACTGGCGAGTGGTGGGAGGCTGACCTTGGTTTGCTCTCTATCTGCGAGCAAGATGGTATAATCCCGATACTGGCACATTCTTGAGTAAAGACCACAACCCAGGCTCAATGGACAACCCCCAAACACAAAACGGCTGGAGTTATGCCCGTCATAATCCCATCAATCGAGTTGACCCTTCCGGGCGGATTGATTGGCAGCGATGCCATGTTGACCCGAATGATGATTTCGGTGAGTGTACCCTTGAGCAAGATGATAGTTACTATGGCATTAGTCGTCAGGTTGCTCCTGCTATTGGTGTGCCAAATCCAAGTGAGGAATACATTGTCTCGCACTATCCATACCCTTTGTCTTGCCATAACTGGCTCCACGGTGGAAATTTCAATTCTTGCTCGTCTGCCAATTTCTTGTCTGACTTTGAACCCTCCACCGTATCACTCAAGATTATGACTCGCCCCGTCTCCTGTTCGGTCACTATGTTGTTTTTCACCGTGTGACACTTCTTTTTGCCACTATAATACTTCCGTTGCCCTTCCCCATGGACGATTGATCGGGCGTTCTGTGCCATCTATTATGAACCTTAAGTCGCGGGGCTTGATTCAAGATGGGCGTTAAACGATGGATCCATTCATTGGCTTGTGCTTGACTCATACCAAACAAGAAAGCTAGTACCACTTGGATTGGATAGAAACGGAGATAGAACAATATGAACACTAACTTATCTTCCATGCGCTTCAATGTACTTTTCCGCCCCCCTTCGTGTTTACGTTCACGAGGGGTTTTCCGTCTCTTTTCTCGTTCTTACAGGTCTATTTGGTATGCTTTAGTAAATGCTATTAACAGTCGTACAAAAGCTACTTTATTAAGACCGGTGAACGTTTTGAATAGGCGAGTTTTTTCCTGATTTTTCGGTAGTTTAGCATAATTGAGACTCACTTTTTCAATTCTTAATTTATTTAATTATACCACTTTCCGACTTATGCAACTAATATGTTTCTTTTTTATTTACGATAAACTCTATTAGAAAAAACAACTGCATATTTTGCACAGCCCGCCCTAAAAGACATTAAATACTTTTGGTCATAGTTTTGCTACATCAATAGGAGCGGATTCTAAAATCTGTATAATTCCTGTCGTTCCATCAAGGAGAACATTATCCCCTGATTTCAATCGCTTACGGGCATCAGAAATATTGGCAACGGCTGGTATGCCATGCTCACGAGCGATAATAGAGCCATGTGATAACATGCCCCCCATTTCAATAATGAGACCAGCCGCAGATGATAAAATTGGTAAAAATATGGGGTCTGTCGAAGGAATAACCAAAATATGTTTTTCCACCCCGTAGAATAGACCTCCAGTCTGTTCGGTCACTTTATCTACATCATGAAGATTGTCCAAAATCTTGATTTTCCCATGAACCTGTCCTGGACTGACAGGCAACCCCATTAACGTATCAGGTAAGTTATCATAAGAAATATCATCCCCAAAAAATAAAAGAGGAACCTCCGAATCTTTAACGACAAAAGGAACATCATAGTCGTTGTATATTTGATAGGCGGCTTTACGAGTAGCAATGGTAGGCTTCAAATGCAGACCCGCATCCTGCTCGGCAATGAGAGTATGTTCGATTTCAGCCATGTTAAGCCAAAAATAATCATCTTTACAATTGAGCAAATTTGCATGTAGCCATTTCTCTGCCTGCCGCAAATCCCACTGACGAACGGTTGCCATTCCCTTTGATTCTGCTGTGAACATGCGGTTACGCAGTACAAACGCCTTTTGCAACAATTTTAATAAGGGGTAGGCAAGCATTTTACGCCAGGAAATCATCCCTGAATTTATGGTCAATTCATGCCAAATTTGTTCAGGAGATTGCTTTTGTTTTTGTAATTGTTCATCTAATTGCCCCATCTCCATCAATTTGCTATAATGAGCAATTGTCCCTAACAAAGTTTGAGTTTGCTCATAATAACGAGTTTGTCCCATGTCAGCTTCGTATACAGCCCGATACCCTTGATTTTTCAGATATGCCTCAAACATCTCCAAAAATTGTGTGCCAGCTAGGGCTGTTTTATAATCGGAATAATCGTTATTTTCTTGAGTCAGATAACGCCGTGCTTGCAAGTCATAAAAGGCATGCTTTCCTAAATGCATCATTGTCATGTTATGTCGCTTAGCATCAGGAGATTTGCCCATGCCTCCTAAACTCTTGAAAATTTCAGTCGGCGATGGAGCAATGGGGGCAATGATACGAGCAATCAATGAAATTAATCCCGTTAATGTAGTAATAAGAACTAAACCTGTCCCGATTAATTCGCCATAAACAAATTCCCGTAGCTTAAATTGAGATAGTCTTTTAGTGGGTGTATTAGCACTTACCTGCAAGTTAGATATTATATTATCTATGGTTTTTTCATAATTTGTAACAGTTTTCCCCATTTTCCATGTTTCGCCAAGTAAAGCAAGGTATGAGCTTCTTGCTTCCCAAACTAGGCTCCCATCCAAATGAAACGGATTAGCTGGAGCGACAAATCTTGCTTTGTTTGTCATAATGGTGGGTTCTTTCAGATAGCCTATCATTGCCAAAATAGGAATGGGACTAAAACCTAGTTGCCATAAAATTTGTTTAATCATGCTCAAATTGAGATAAGGACGACCATAAATTCCTTTGATGTAGGTGCCTAATCCCGATACATCTAATCCTATCTGACTGAAAAATCGAAGCCCTCTGTCTTGAGTACGCTCCATGACAGAAACAAACAAAGGTGAGGGGATTTCAGGTAACGTTTCAGGAAAATTTGCCCGTGTCCATTCGGTATCAAAGGTGGTTTCTAGTGAGGAGTTCATGGCTGTTATGGGACGGGCTTGTAGTAAATAAAGGATGTCATCTTGATAAGCCCATTCCACATCTTGAGGCGTTCCCATCATGGCTTCCACATGTTCTAACATCTGTGCAATAGCAATCAACTGTCGAGTTGTCAGTGGCTCACGATGAGAACGAGCTTCACCTGTTTTTTTCTCAATAAGGGGATAAGTAGGCGATTGACGTAAGACATGATAACGATATGGTTTAATTGTCCCAGCAACTACATTAGTTCCTAGACCGTTTGTAGCTTCAATGATAAATTCATCACGAGCACCTGTAATTGGATTGAGGGTAAATGCTACGCCACCTGATTGAGGCTTGAGCATGGGTTGGATTAGAATTGCAATTCGTATCTTTTGGATTGACATGCCATGCTTGCGTCGATATTCTAATGCTTGTCCAGTTAAGGCAGCTGCCCAACAACGTGTTAAGCTAACCGTTAATAATTCACGAGGAACCCCCAATTCTGACAGGTAACATCCCGCAAAACTATGGTCATGCAAATCTTCATCTACGGCGGAAGAACGAACTGCATAAGATTCGACATCAGGTGAAAAATTGGCAGCAATGTGTTCCTTAAAAGCCTTATCTAAATGAGGAGCTAACGGAGTTGCTTTCAGAAAATCAGCCAGAAATTTCAATGCACCTTCGGTCACTTCTACATCAGGTGAACCCGCCCAAATCGGATTGTAGGCGAAATGACGAATTTGTGCCTCAAAAAATTGAGTGGTGACAATCAAGCCAGTTGGGGTGGTAATATTGTTCCGATTGAGGGTCGCTAAATTTAATGCCTTACCTCCGACTAATGCCCAATCATTCAGTTTTATCTCATCTAATGTCAAAAGCCAAGTTTGTGTCATGGTGATTTCCTCCATGTTATAAATAGTAGCTACATTTAATCAAGTGGCATTTATTAATTCAGTAGTTTAAGGTAATTATTCACTCCCCCTCTTGTCAGTAGACCC